>JAURPW010000031.1:0-14584 GCA_030836435.1 Flavobacteriaceae bacterium | reverse complement strand
CGTGAGCTGCGTCGTGGTCACCAGCGTGGGCTGCCATCTCGCCGTGTTCTGCAGGCTGCGCATGTGATTCGGTGGCATGCGTATCAATAGAACCGTGAGACGCATCTTCAGCGTGGTCTGACTCTGTAGCATGTGAACCTTCTGCGGCGTGAGACGCATCAGCGTGTTCTGAACCGTGTCCAGCCGAGTCGTGAGCGGCTACCATGGCCTTGGCCTCTTCAACGGTGCTCGGTGCAGAGAGAAAACCATAGGCCAATCCCAGCAGGCCCAAGGCCATAAGCACATAAGTAGTTAGTTTAAAACGTTGCGAAAACTGATACATGTTCACTTCAGTTAGTTGGTTAGGTCATTTTTTAACTCCATCACATAGGCAGATATCTGCCAAATTTCTTCTTCACTTGTCAATTGGGAGGCGTAAGAACCCATTGAATTCAATCCGTAATAGATGGTGTGGTAGGTACTTCCGATATTAATATTACGCGCCTGATCAGCGTAGCTAGGAACGCCTAGAATTTTTTCGCGCTTCACCAAATGGCCTTGCCCGTCGCCCTTAGCTCCGTGACAAATCGCACAGTAGACATCGTAAAGCTCTTTGCCTTTAGCGAGGTCAGTTGAGCGGTTCTCAGCCAATAATGGGCCCTGGTCTTCACGCGCAAGCGACTTACCCGCTGGAGTGTTGTCAAACTCATAAGGCAACCACCCTCTTGGAATGGTATTTTCGGCCGGAGTCAGCGCTGCAGTATTTTCAGGTAAGAAGCCCACCTCTGCATAGGTTTCATAGCCAACTGCCTCATACATATCAGGAAAGTACTGATAATTCGGGCTGTTCTTATTAAAACAAGCCGAGGTTAACAGAGCAACGAATACCGTTAGTAATAGCGTACGTGTAGCGTTCATAAACTTATGCTTTTGGTAGTTGAACCTCAACGGCTCCTGTATCTAATAATAATTCTGTAAGGGCCTCTTCTTCTCCTTCTTTCACCGCAACTTCCATTAAGAAGGTGGCGTCAGTGGTACTTGGAAGCGGATTTTCTGCCTTCTTAAAAGGCCACATTTTGCTTCTGAGGTAAAAGGTGATCACCATAAGGTGAGCAGCAAAGAAAACCGTCATTTCGAACATTACCGGAACAAAGGCGGGCATGTTTTGAATAAACGTAAAACTCGGTTTACCCCCAATATCTTGAGGCCAATCTTCTATCATGATGTAGTTCATCATCACAGTAGCCACGGTTAATCCAAGGCATCCGTATAAAAAGGCAGCCATCGAAAGTCTGGTCTCGTCTAGGCCTAAGGCCTTATCTAGACCGTGTACCGGAAAAGGAGTATACACCTCTTCAATGTGGTGCTTTGCTTCACGAACTTTCTTGACCGCATTCATCAGAATGTCGTCATCAGTGTAAAGCGCTCTAAAAATCTTTGATGCCATAGCCTTTACTAGTGAGTTTGGTTAGATGTTGATTCAGCCTCAACAGAGTAAGTCGTTACCTTTCCTCTTTTTGGCATAGTATAAAGTGGCTTGCCTTCAGCACGAAGTGCTTTGTACTGGTCTCCTGAAGACTTTAATATAGACTTCACCTCTGCTTGCGCAATCACTGGGAAGGTTCTAGAATACAACAAGAAGAGCACAAAGAAGAATCCAATCGTTCCGATAAAGATTCCGATATCCACAAACGTTGGAGAGAACATGGTCCATGAAGACGGAAGGTAGTCTCTGTGCAACGAGGTCACAATGATCACAAAACGCTCAAACCACATTCCAATGTTTACCACAATCGAAATGAAGAAAGAGAACATAATACTTGTGCGAAGACGCTTAAACCACATAAACTGTGGAGAAAACACGTTACACGACATCATCGCCCAGTAGGCCCAAGCGTAAGGACCAGTAGCTCTGTTCAAGAAGGCGTACTGCTCGTACTCCACTCCTGAATACCAGGCAATAAAGAGCTCAGTTATGTAAGCACAGCCCACGATAGAACCCGTGATCATGATCACCAGGTTCATCAATTCAATGTGTTGAACGGTAATGTAGTCTTCTAGTCCCACCACTTTACGCATGATGATAAGCAGCGTATTTACCATGGCGAATCCAGAAAAGATGGCTCCGGCTACGAAGTAAGGCGGAAAGATGGTGGTGTGCCATCCAGGAATCACCGAAGTAGCAAAGTCGAAAGATACAATGGTGTGCACCGAAAGTACAAGCGGAGTGGCCAAGCCAGCAAGCACTAGCGAAACCTCTTCAAATCGCTGCCAATCTTTGGCTCTTCCAGTCCAACCAAAGCTCAACAGGCTGTAAATCTTTTTCTGGAATGGCTTGACTGCACGATCTCTGATCATGGCGAAATCAGGCAACAAACCTGTCCACCAGAATACCAAAGACACCGACAGATAGGTCGAAATTGCGAACACGTCCCAAAGTAAGGGTGAGTTAAAGTTCACCCAAAGCGAACCGTATTGGTTCGGAATAGGTAATACCCAAAAGGCTAGCCAAGGACGCCCCATGTGAATAATGGGAAACAAACCAGCCTGAACCACCGAGAAAATGGTCATCGCCTCCGCAGAGCGGTTAATCGCCATACGCCACTTCTGTCTGAATAAAAGAAGTACGGCCGAGATTAGCGTTCCTGCGTGACCAATACCAACCCACCACACAAAGTTGGTGATGTCCCAGGCCCAGTTCACGGTTTTATTCAAACCCCAAACTCCAATACCGGTAGAAATGGTATAGATGATACACCCTAGCCCCCATAAAAAGGCGACCAAAGCTAGGCTAAATACAATCCACCACTGCTTGTTAGCACTGCCCTCTACAGGTCTTGCGATATCATTTGAAACGTCACTGTAACTTTTTGACCCAGTTACTAGCGGTTTTCGTATGGAAGCTTCATAATGCGACGCCATAAATGGTATTATTTATTTATTAGTTAGGCTTTTTCTGTATTACGCACTTTTACGTGGTAGAACACATTTGGCTGAGTACCCACATGCTCTAGCAAGTGATACATTCGCTCACTTTCTTTGAGTTTGGCCACTTCACTCTCTTTGTCATTTACGTCTCCAAAAACTAGTGCTCCGGTATCACAAGCGGCAGAACAAGCAGTCTGGAATTCAGCGTCTTTAACGGCGCGACCTTCGGCCTTAGCATCTAAAATAGACTTCTGAGTACGTTGAATGCAGAACGAACATTTTTCCATTACTCCGCGTGAGCGCACGTTCACATCAGGGTTGAGTACCATACGGCCAAGGTCGTTGTTCATATGAAAATCGAACTCGTCGTTTTGATTGTATCTAAACCAATTGAAACGTCTCACTTTATACGGACAGTTGTTAGCGCAATAACGGGTACCAATACAGCGGTTGTAAGCCATATGGTTATGCCCTTGTCGCGAGTGCGAGGTGGCTGCAACAGGGCAAACCGTTTCGCATGGAGCGTGGTTACAGTGCTGACACATCACCGGTTGGAAGGCCACTTGCGGATTGGCAGACGGATCTTCTAGCGTTCCAAAGCCTCCAAGACTTCCGTTTTCTCCAAATAATCCGTCGAAATTGTCTTTCTTCTCATCGTCAGCAGCAAAGCTCTCTTCAGAAGAATAATAGCGGTCAATACGCAGCCAGTGCATATCTCTTGAAACGCGTATTTCTTTTTTACCCACTACCGGAACATTGTTCTCGGCATGACAAGCAATAACGCATGCTCCACAACCGGTGCACGCATTAAGATCAATCGAAAGGTTAAAGTGGTGACCTACTGAACGGTCAAAAGACTCCCATAAATCAACCGTATTTGCTGGAACCTCTTGGTGGTCTAAAGAGACTACAGGAACCTCGTTCCATTCTGAGGCCGGCTTACTGATAAAGTCTTCTAGCGTAGTTTCTTTAATGATATCACCTCTACCCATCAAGGTTTTGTGCAACTGCACACAGGCAAACTCGTGCATTCCCGATTGTTTCTCAATGGTCGCCTCTTGAATCTTAGAAGAGTCGATATACAGCTTATAGGCATTTACACCGGTTTGCATTTCTGACTGAAGACCTACTTTACGGCCGTAACCCAATGCAAGTCCGACGGTGCCCTTGGCTTGTCCCGGCTGAATGAAAACAGGAACGCGGTCTAACGATACCCCGCCAACAGTTAGTTTAACATAGCTTCCATCTAGTCCTCCATTCGCCACATTCTCGTTCTTGAGTCCGTAGCTTTCAGCATCAGACTTTGAAATGGTCAGGTAATTATCCCACGAGGCTCGCGAGATCGGATCAGGGAATTCTTGCAACCAAGGGTTGTTCGCCATTTGACCATCTCCCATACCGGTTTTGGCGTAGAGCACTAACTCCAGGCCGGCCGAAGAGGCTGAGGCCAATTGACGCTGAGCCGCAGTCAGTGAATCACTAGCTATCACTGTCTGTCTTGATCCGACTGAGATTTCAGCTTGGAATACACCGTCTTGAACGGCCTTATTCCACGAAGCTCCCTGAAGCACATCGGTTCTCCAATTTTCTTGAATGAAATCGTGATAAGACCCATCGACTCCTGCCCACTTCATTAGGCATTCTTCAAACTGTCTCGTATCAAATAGGTTGCGAATGACGGGCTGTGTAATCGTGTAATACCCTTTTTTAGGAACGGCATCTGCCCAAGATTCTAGATAGTGCGAATTAGCCGCCACAAAAGAGGCCATTTCAGCGGTTTCATTTAGTGCGAAAGAACTGCAAACCGTAAACCCAACTTGCTGCATGGCCTGGGCAAACTCGGTTCCGTTAGGCAAACTATAAACTGGATTAACCTGATCGATGAATAGCGCGCCAATTTGACCTGCATTCATTTGAGCGATAAGATTTTCTATAGATTGATTGCTGGCACTTCTCAAGTAACGAGGCGCATTGCTGTCAAAAGCTTCACTTTGAAGCATGTCATTAATAGCCAAAGTTAGAAGCTGCGCATTTACGTCGTCTAGGCCGCAAACAACAACTGATTTCGAACCCTCAGCAACTAATTTTTGAGCCATTGCCTGAACGTGTCCAGAAATACTACTGTCTGATTCAGAAATAGACGCTCCATTAAGTGCTTTATATAGCGCGGCAAGCGCACGCTTGATTTCGGCAGAGGTCAAGGGCAGGCGCTTGTCTGCATTAGCTCCTGTTAGTGTCATGTTCGACTCTAACTGAACGTGATGCGACATGTGCCCGTGTTTGGGCACGCGATTCGCCACATACGACTTAGCGTAAGATCCGCCTTGCCAATCACCTAAGAAATCGGCGTCAAAAGAAACGATTAAATCGGCTTTCGAAAAATCGTAATCAGCAAGAGCGCGCTCTCCGTACATCTGCTCGAAGGCATCTAATGCAGCACTCGAAGAAATCGCGTCATAGGTGAGGTGCTCAACGGCAGGGTAAACCTCTTGAAGTCGAGCCACCAGCGCTTTGTATGAGGGACTAGCATTGGTCGCCGAAAGAATGACCGCCTTTTGGCCAGATGCACTCAATGCATTCAGTCGAGCGATCACTGCAGTATCAAGGGCATCCCAAGAAACGTCTGACCCGGCAGCTAGAGGTCCTTGAAGCCTGTATTTATCGTAGAGATTAAGTACCGCGGCCTGAACCCGAGCATTAGCGCCACCGAAGAGAGAGGCGCGGTCGTTGTTTTCAATCTTAATAGGTCGACCCTCTCTTGTTTTAACGAGAACAGAGGCAAAATCGTATCCATTTGAAAGGGTTGTGGCATAATAGTTGGCAACACCGGGAACAATTTCGTCGGGCTGAATCACATACGGAATAGACTTCTTTACCGGACCTTCGCAAGCCGCCAAAGTTGCAGCGGCAGTACTAAATCCCACATATTTTAAGAAATCTCTTCGCGAGGTATCCGAGGCCTTTAAGGTAGACTCATCTTCTAGAAAATCATTCACTGGAAGCGTTTCAGCAAATTCATTTTGCTTTAACTGCGCAACGACCTGATCTTTTTCAGACAGTTCAGCTTCGCTTTTCCAATAGTTTTTATGTGACGCCATAATCAGTTAGGATTCCGAGTAATTAATAGTGGCATTTACCACATTCAAGTCCGCCCATTTGAGCGGCAGTCAATTCTTTAACTCCGTATTTCTGCGAAAGCTCTTCGTGAATCTTTTCGTAATACGGATTCGTCGTCAACTGCACATTGGTTTCTCTGTGACAGTTAATACACCAGCCCATGGTTAAAGGGGCGTGCTGATACATAATTTCCATCTCTTCAACCGGACCGTGACACGTCTGACACTCTACGCCGGCTACACTGTAATGCTGTGCGTGATTGAAGTACACGAAGTCAGGAAGGTTGTGAATGCGCACCCACTCTACTGGCTGAGATTCACCGGTATAGCTTTGAGTCTCTTCATCCCATCCAACTGCCTTGTATAACTTTTTAATTTCTCCCGTGTAAAACTCGTTGGTATAACCGTTTGCCAAATCTTCTGCAGAAGGACCCTCTGGGTTGCCCTTGTACTCGTAAATCGATTTGTGGCAATTCATACAGACGTTAAGCGAAGGTATCCCTGAGTGTTTAGAAACACGTGCAGAACTGTGGCAATAGGTGCATTCAATCTTATTGTCTCCAGCGTGAATTTTGTGCGAGTAATGAATCGGTTGAACCGGAGCATAGCCCTGATCAATACCCACTTGCATCATATAAGCGTAGGCGAAATAGGCACTGGCTAGAAGCAGCACAATTACGGATACAAAGACCAAAAACTGATTCTGAACAAAAGCCTTCCAAATGGGTGTACGCGCGGCACGCTCTTGAATTTCAACTCCATTAGCCGAAGCGATTTGCCTTAGCGTTTTATTCACCAAGTAAAGCATCGCAATAAGCACGATCAGCACAAAAGAAAGAACAGCTAATACTAAGTCATTGGTACTCGAACCGCCTTCAGAAGCAGCTACTGTTTGAACAGCAGCAGCGGCCACAGGAGCGGCAGGAGGTGGAGCAGCCGTATAGGCTAGAATATTATCTATGTCTGCATTAGAGAGCGTAGGAAAGGCGGTCATGGCCGCTTTATTGTATTCGTTGTAGATGCGATTGGCATAATCGTCCCCAGCCGCGATCATACCTGCACTATTCTTAATCCAAGCGTAAAGCCATTGTTTATCTAAACCCTCGTCTTCGTAAAGGCGCTGCTCTACATTAGCCAGAGCGGGTCCAGTCATCTTGCGATTTAGGGCGTGACAAGCGGCGCAGTTTTGATTGAACAGCTGTTTCCCTTTTGCAGGGTCTCCTGCAGCCTCGGCATCTTGGGCCAACGAAGGAGTTATTATCAGCGCAAAGAGCAGTGCCGAGAAAATAGTTGAAAGGCGGCTAGGTATAACTTTCATAAACTCTCAATTAGACAAAATGTCGTACAAATAAGACCACTAATGATCTTGTTTAAATTGGCACAAAAATAAGGCCAAGGGGGTTTAAAAAAAAGCCCCCAAACCGCTTAATTCAATTTATTTTTATTCTAAATAATTAAACTGTTTAAGCACTGAATTTTTGAAGTACACTATCTTTACCGCATGCCCATAGCTCAGACAACAGTTCGCTTTCGACTTTTAAACTTAGGTTTACTCATGCTATTTCCAGCAGTGTTATTTGCTCAAAATCAAGAGCTTAATTCAGAGACGACACTCCTTAATAAGCAAGCTCAAAAGAGGGAGAAATACCAGCTAATGGCCGACATTTATGCCGATTATCTAAGGGCTCTTCCCGATTACCAAATTCAATTGGGTTTCGGAACCCTTGAACAAGCCAACAAAGTGATGAAAGATTTTCGCGCACTCGCCGATCGAGATCCATTTTTCTTTCCATATAAAGAATTGAAATTGACCTTTGAGTCGCCCACTTACCGCGTAAGACTTCAGTATTTCGCTGACCGCATCGAAGCGGAAAAGGCGTTTTCTGAATTGCGAAAAATCTTTCCTTCTGCCTTGATACTGCAGCCCGGTAGTCGCGAAATAAATTAGAGTTTTTTCTGAACAGCCACTTCGCTGTAGGCCTCCAGTTGATCTCCAATCTCGATATCGTTGTAGTTCTTAATTTGTAAACCGCAATCGTATCCTTTTGCTACTTCTTTCGCGTCATCTTTGAAGCGCTTTAGCGACGAAAGCTCGCCGTCGTGGATAACAACGCCCTCACGAATGATTCGAATCCTCGAGTTTCTGAAGAGTTTACCCGTCAGTACCATACAGCCGGCAATAGTTCCGATCTTAGAAATCTTGAACGTTTCACGAATCTCGGCAGTTCCACTGATCTCTTCTTTCATCTCTGGGCTAAGCATGCCCTCCATGGCCTTTTTAATATCGTCAATGGCGTCGTAAATGATAGAGTAGGTACGCACATCGACCTCTTCTCTCTCGGCAATGGTGCGTGCATTACCCATTGGACGCACATTGAATCCAATGACTACTGCCGAAGAAGCACTAGCTAATAAGACGTCTGATTCGGTGATTGCACCAACGCCCTTGTGGATGATTTTAACCTGTATTTCTTCAGTAGATAGCTTTTGAAACGAGTCGCTCAGTGCCTCCACAGAACCGTCTACGTCACCTTTTAATATGATGTTTAATTCTTGGAAGTCTCCAATAGCAATACGCCTTCCGATTTCGTCTAGTGTCAATTGACGCTGAGCTCTAACACTCTGTTCGCGCTGCAATTGCATGCGCTTCAGGGCGATTTGCTTGGCTTCTTTTTCGTCTTCGAGCACCACGAACTTGTCACCGGCTTGAGGAGCTCCGTCTAATCCTAAGATCGATATAGGGGTAGCCGGATCAGCCTTTTTAACCATGTTTCCGCGTTCGTCTTGCATGGCCTTTACTTTGCCGCTAGAGGTTCCGGCCAAAACGAAATCACCGATTGAGAGCGATCCATTTTGAATCAAAACTGTTGACACATATCCCCTTCCCTTGTCTAAGAAGGCCTCAACAACGGTTCCTGAAGCCTTGCGATCAGGGTTAGCCTTGAGTTCGAGTAATTCAGCCTCTAGCAAGACTTTCTCTAATAACTCGTTAACGCCCAACCCGGTTTTGGCTGAAATGTCTTGCGATTGTATCTTACCTCCCCAATCTTCGACGAGTAGGTTCATACCCGCAAGTCCTTCTTTAATTTTTTCAGGATTAGCCTCTGGCCTGTCGACCTTGTTGATGGCAAAAATTATAGGTACTCCAGCCGCTTGGGCGTGAGCAATAGCCTCTTTAGTCTGAGGCATTATATTATCGTCTGCAGCGATTACAATAATCACAATGTCAGTCACCTGAGTACCTCTCGCACGCATGGCGGTAAAGGCCTCGTGACCAGGAGTATCTAAAAAGGTTAAGCGCTGTCCGTTTTCGAGCGTAACTGAATAGGCACCAATGTGCTGGGTGATACCACCGCTCTCCCCTGCGATCACATTCTCTTTTCGGATGTAATCCAAAAGAGATGTCTTTCCGTGATCGACGTGACCCATTACCGTAACGATCGGAGCCCTAGGCTTCAGTGACTCGGGCGAATCTTCAACAGTCGCTGTCAAATTTTCTTCGAGCTCGGTTTGAACAAACTCCACCTCAAAGCCAAATTCTTCGGCGACAATAGAAAGCGTCTCGGCATCCAAGCGCTGGTTAAGGGTCATCATAATGCCCAGTGACATACAAGCAGAAATGATCTGAGTAGTCGACACATCCATCATGGTCGCCACCTCGTTGACTGTAACGTACTCAGTAACTTTCAGAATTTTACTGTCTAACTCTTGCTGTTCAAGTTCTTTGTCAGACTGCTGTCTATGCAGGTCTCTTTTCTCTCGGCGATACTTCGCTCCTTTACCCTTAGAGCTCTTCCCTTGAAGCTTTTCTAAGGTCTCACGCACCTGACGTTGCACCTCTTCTTCACTGGGTTCGGCGCGCACGACCGGAGTCTGTTTTCCCTTTGCAGCCTGATTGCGCTGATTGGTGTCGTTCTTGTCGTTTAAAATGCGCTTGCGTTTGCGCTTGCGATCTGCATTCTGCGCAGCAGATCCGGCTGCTGTCTCTTTCTTTTTCTTCTCAAACTGCGAGAGATCTACAGTCGCCCCTGTGAGTTTTGGGCCCGACAGCTTCTGGTACTGTGTCTTAAATTGGTCTGAGGCCGGCTCTTCTACTTTTGGAGCTTCATTCACCTTAGCAATAGCTTCAGTAGGCGCAGCTTCAGCCGCCACATCTGCTGTACTTACCACTTCAGTTTCTGCAGAATCTGTTTTTGTTTCAGGAGCTGCAACCTCTACCTCTTTAGCCGGTTCAATTACTGCCTCCTCAGCGGGGGCAGCAGCTGGTTTTTGAGGCTCAAGATCAATTTTGCCAACCGTTTTCGGCTTTTCTAAACTGCTCTTAGCCTTGATAAGCTCGTTGTCTTTCTTCTCTTTAGCTTGACGCTTCTCTTCTTGCTCTTTTTCAATTTGCTGAAGCAATGCCTCTTTTTCTTTGCGCTTCTCTTCGCTCACCTCTTGAGAGGCTGCCTTCTTCGACATATCTGTCTGAAACTCGTCCAAGAGTACTTGATACACCTCTCCACTAATTTTAGTGGTTGGGCGGGCCTCAATCTCATGACCTTTCTCCTTGAGATGCTCTACTGCACGGTCGAGGGAGATGTTGAGTTCTCGAAGTACTTTGTTTAATCGTATGGTTTCTAATTCAGACATAAAGTATGATTCGTCTAGTGTTTTTTAAAGGCGGAAGTACAGCTGCAAATATAAAAGTTACTCTTCAAATTCAGATTTCAGTATTCTAACCACCTCACGCACAGTCTCTTCTTCGAGATCTGTTCGCTTAATTAAGTCTTCTATGTCGAGTTCTAAGACGCTGCGAGCCGTGTCTAAACCGATCTTCTTGAACTCTTGAATGATCCAAGCGTCAATTTCATCTGAGAACTCGGTTAGCTCGACATCTTCTTCGACTCCTTCTCTGAAGACGTCGATCTCGTAACCCGTTAGTTGCCCAGCCAATCTAATATTATGCCCGCTTCTTCCGATCGCCTTTGAAACCTCCTCGGGCTTCAAGTAGACCTGAGCAGTCATGTTGTCGTCGTTCAACTTAACCGAGCTCACCTTGGCGGGGCTAAGGGCTCTAGTGACTAGCAATTGCTTGTTGTTGGTCCAGTTTATGACGTCAATATTTTCGTTGCCCAATTCGCGAACAATGCCGTGAATTCTAGACCCTTTCATACCCACACATGCTCCAACAGGATCAATGCGATCATCGTACGAATCGACGGCCACTTTTGCTTTTTCTCCAGGAATGCGAACGGCCTTTTTTATCGTAATAAGTCCGTCGAAGACCTCAGGAATTTCTTGGAAGAACAATTGCTCCAAGAACTTGGGCGAGGTGCGCGACATAATTATAGTAGGCTTGCTACCTTTTAACTCTACGCTTTCAATGACTCCTCTAATATTGTCTCCTTTGCGAAAAAAGTCAGATGGAATCTGACGATCTTTTGGCAAAATGATTTCATTGCCCTCATCGTCTAGTAAGATAATAGCTTTGTGGCGGATGTGGTGAACCTCAGCGGTAAAGAGCTCGCCTTCTAAATCTTTAAATTGCTTGTAAATAGTGGTGTTGTCGTGTTCTTGAATTTTGGCAACCAAATTCTGTCTTAGAGCCAGGATAGAACGGCGTCCAAGATCGATAAGCTTTACTTCTTCAGAAACGTCTTCACCCACTTCAAAATCAGGTTCTATTTTGCGGGCCTCAGAAAGCGAAATTTCTTCGTTTTCATCCTCAACCATTCCGTCATCTACAACAACCCGATTACGCCATATCTCCAAGTCGCCCTTATCTGGGTTGATAATGATATCGAAGTTATCGTCTGAACCAAATTTCTTTTTAAGCGTATTCCGAAAAACCTCTTCAAGAATCGCCATTAGGGTTACTCGATCGATAAACTTATCGTCTTTAAACTCCGAAAATGATTCTATAAGTGCTAAATTTTCCATGATCAGGGATTAAAAAATTAGTTCTATTTGTGCATTAATTATTTGGTCAAATTCAATTTGTTGTTCGCATTCAACAGTTGTTTTACCCTTGCCTACTGGCTTGGGCTGACGTTCTTTCCACCTCAAAGTAATCAATTGATCACTAATCGCTGTGAACTCGCCTTTAAAACTACCCTCAGCGGTATCAATCTTCAAGGTTCTGCCTAGGTGCTGCTTAAACTGCCTTAAATGCTTTAACGGAGCGGTAGCTCCGGCCGATAACACATCGAGCGAAAAATCATACTTCTCTCGATCTAGGTGATGTTCGATAGCCCTAGAGACTTCAACACAATCGTTGACGTTGACTCCGCTGTCTCCATCTACAACTACACGCACACTTAGGTCAGCGCCTATGGTGAGTTCGATCAAAAAGAGATCTGGACGCTCTTCAAAAAAAGCATCTAAAAGCGCACTAACCTCTTTTTTAAACGTTTCACTCATAATATAGTAACAAAAGAGGGGACTGCTGTCCCCTCTTTTAAGCTCTTCGAGCGCTACAAAGAGCGCTCATGAAAAAGATGTTGGCCTACAAGGACTCGAACCTTGAACGACTGAACCAAAATCAGCTGTGTTACCAATTACACCATAGGCCATTACTCAATCGAGGCTGCAAATTTAAACTATTCTTAGAATCTGCAAAAATTAAAAACGCTATTTTCGTTGAGCTCAAAAGGGCTATAAAACGGTACTATGATGCAGTTAGAATTCAGGCGAACGCAGCGCCTTTTATCGTGGGTAGTATTTTTTGTCGCGCTCATAGTTTATGGGCTTACCGTTGAGCCCACCGGCAGTTTCTGGGACGCCGGAGAATATATATCTACCTCCGCCAAACTACAAGTAGGACACCCGCCAGGGGCACCTTTGTTTCAGCTCATAGGCGCCTTTTTCTCTACATTCGCCTTTGGAGACCCGGCTAAAATAGCCCTCATGGTCAATTGGGTCTCAGTGGTTTCGAGTGCCTTCACCATTTTTTTTACGTTTAAAATCATAGCCAATCTCGGTGAGAAGTGGGTGAGAAGCGGGCTTGACAACAAGCAGAAAGAAGAAACTTTGGATCCGGCTAATACCCTAGCCATTTTAGGTGCTTCTCTAGTTGGCGCGCTAACCCTTTGCTTCTCGGATAGCTTTTGGTTCAACGCAGTTGAAACCGAGGTCTACGCCATGGCGAGCCTGGTAATGGCTTTATTGCTGTGGCTTGGTATTGAGTGGACCGACAGACTAACAGAGCCTCAAGGCGAACGCTACTTGATTCTTATTTCTTTTGTTGTAGGGCTTGTCTTTGGCATACAGTTCATGGGGTTTTTGGCCATACCCTCTATAGGGCTGCTGTACTATTTCAAAAAAACCGAACGCATCACTCCCAAAAACTTTGTCTTAGCTAACGTTGCAGTGGTAGCCCTTCTTTTTCTGGTTTACCGATTCTCATTAACCTACATACTCAAGCTCTTCGGAGTGACGGAGGTCTTTTTCGTCAACGAAATTGGTCTACCCTTTAATTCTGGTTCAGTGATTACCGGACTCGCCCTAGCGGCCATTCTAATCTACCTCATTCGCTTCAGCAAAAAACGACAGTTAGCGCGATTGCACTTAATCGCTCACATGGTATTGTTCTTGATTATCGGATTCTCTACTTGGCTGATGCTGCCCATTAGAGCCAACGCCCAAACCGTGGTAAACGAGAACAATCCAGAAGATGCTCGTTCGCTTTTGGCCTATTACAACAGAGAGCAATATCCAGCCCCTGAAAGCCCATTTTACGGCTCGTTTTATTCTGACTACTTCGCGCCTGCAGGGCCTGACCAAGACGGAACCCCGAAGTACGAGAAGAACAAAAAACTCAGACGCTACGAAATCGTAAATTATTACGAAGATGCCATCCAAGGGCCCAATCCCAATCATATCGGATTTCTGCCACGCATGTGGAGTGCCTCTTCGGCCGAGAATTACATGCGCTACTACGGACGTCTCGATTTCAGCATCAATCCGCGATACCAAGGAGACACTGAGCTTAGAAATGCCGTTGCCCAGTTTAAGCAAATGAGCAATGAGGGTGAGATTGAGACCTCTCAGTATGTAGACTTTTTAAAGAATTTTACTGAGTATATTGAGGTGAAGCCTCCGACGCTTGGCCAGAACCTGAGCTACCTCATCGATTTTCAGTTTAACTACATGTACTGGCGCTACTTCTTTTGGAATTTCGTCGGTCGGCAAAACGATGAGCAAGGGCGTTTCAATGCGAACGGAGAATGGCTTAGCGGCATTCCTTTTATAGACAGCATCCGATTGGGCAATCAATCAAATTTACCCGATGACCTCTTAAACAACAAGGCGCGAAACACCTACTTCTTTTTACCGCTTCTATTGGGGTTAGTGGGATTCTATTTTCATGCCAAGCGGCAGTGGAAGCACTTCTACGTGCTGATGGTGTATTTCTTATTCACCGGTCTGGCTATTCAGTTTTACACCAACCCGACCATTTTTCAGCCTAGAGAACGCGACTACTCCCTAGTAGGTTCGTTCTTTATCTTCAGTATCTGGGTAGGTTTCGGGGCACTCGCACTATTCGACCTCATAGCCACCGCTACCAAACAACGAACGCT
>JAURPW010000030.1:0-5910 GCA_030836435.1 Flavobacteriaceae bacterium | reverse complement strand
TAAGGGTGGTTGACGACGCCGTGCACGATTTCGATCGCCTCTTCTGGGACCCCGCTCAGACACTTTTGTAGGCACTTTTTCGTGCGTATCTTTGCAGTCTATGAAGACCATCACAAAGAACGATATTCTTAAGGCCCTGGAAACCATCAGTGCCCCTGGAGAAGGGCAAAACTTGGTGGAGAGCAAGGCCGTTACCAACATACAGATATTTGGCGATGAGGTTGAGGTTGATGTGACGATCAGCAATCCGAGTTTACAGGCCAAGAAAAAGACCGAGGTAGCTATTCTTCAGGCCATTCACAAAGAGGTCTACGAAAAGGCCAAGATCAAGGTGAATCTTAAGGTGGAGGCCCCGCAAGCTTTGGCCTCTACTAATGCAAAGACCGCGAATCTCATCAAAGGAAAGCCCATAGAAGGCATCCAAAACATCATAACGGTCGCCTCTGGTAAAGGAGGCGTAGGCAAGTCTACCGTAACCGCCAATCTAGCTGTATCTCTGGCCAAAATGGGCTTTGAGGTAGGGGTTTTAGACGCTGACATTTACGGGCCATCTCAGCCGCTCATGTTTGATGTAGAGAACGAAAAGCCGCTAGCCATAGACGTTGACGGAAAATCGAAGATGAAGCCGATCTCTAATTACGGAGTTAAGCTGCTTTCAATTGGCTTTTTTACCGAGAAAGACCAGGCGGTGATTTGGAGGGGGCCAATGGCCGCTAAGGCACTCAATCAAATGATATTCGACGCCCACTGGGGAACCCTAGATTTTTTGTTGATCGACCTTCCTCCGGGCACGGGAGACATTCACCTGAGCATTATGCAGTCACTGCCGATCACAGGTGCTGTCGTGGTGAGTACCCCTCAAGAAGTGGCGCTGGCAGATGCCCGAAAAGGGGTAGCGATGTTCAAGCAAGAGTCTATACAGGTTCCGGTTTTGGGAATCATAGAGAACATGTCTTATTTCACCCCGGCAGAGCTTCCTGATAATAAATACTATATTTTTGGAGAGAAGGGTGCGCGCTTTTTAGCTGAAGACAGCGGAATCCCGCTCTTGGGAGAGCTGCCTCTGGTACAGAGCGTGCGTGAAGCTGGAGATGTGGGAAGACCGGCCGCACTGCAAGAAAACTCCCTGGTGGCCCAGGCCTTTACCGAAGTGACTAGAGCAATGGTTTCTGAGTTGGTTAAGCGAAACGAGACCCTTCCGCCCACAGAGGCTATACGAATAACGACTATGGCAGGATGTTCTGCCGTTAGACCCAAATAAATGACAGCAGAAGAGTTAAAATCAAAGGTAGAGGCGGCGCTTGACGAGATACGTCCGTTTTTGCAGAATGACGGGGGAGATATCTCTCTGATTTCGATCGACAATGGCAACTCAGTTAAGGTTCGCCTTGAAGGAAACTGCATGGGGTGCAGCGTGAATCAGATGACCCTGAAAAGCGGGGTTGAGATGACCATTAAAAAGCATGCTCCTCAAATAGAAGAAGTGGTGAATGTCGCCTAACAAGTGCTCACAGCTATTTTCGAACCTAGTATAGACGAATGATTACCACAGATATTCTCATCATTGGAGCCGGCCCAACCGGATTGTTTGCGGTCTTTGAAGCCGGCCTATTGCAGCTCAAGTGTCATCTGATTGACGCACTCGGGCAAGCCGGAGGTCAGTGCAGCGAACTCTACCCCAAAAAGCCTATTTACGATATCCCAGGTTTCCCTGAGGTACTTGCCGGAGATTTGGTAGACAACCTCATGCAGCAGATTGCGCCCTTTCAGCCCGGATTCACCCTCGGAGAACGCGCAGAAACCCTAGAGCGTACCGAAGACGATTTCTTTATCGTCACTACCAACAAGGGTACCCAACACAAAGCCAAGGTAGTAGCCATTGCTGGCGGCCTAGGAAGTTTTGAACCGAGAAAGCCTGAGATCGAAGGCATTGAGCGTTTTGAAGATAAAGGGGTTGCTTACCTCATAAAAGAACCCGAGCAATACCGAGGCAAACGCGTTGTGATTGCCGGAGGAGGCGACTCGGCCCTCGACTGGTCAATCTTCTTGGCGAATATCGCAAGTGAGGTTCACCTCGTTCACCGTCGCAACGAGTTCAGGGGTGCACTTGATTCGGTTGAAAAGGTGATCGAATTAAAGAAGGCCGGTAAGATTAAAGTGTATACCCCTTCTGAAGTCAATGAAATTAAGGGTAAAGATGCTCTTGAGGCCATAGTGCTCGAGAACGTACAGACCGGCCTCAGCACAGAGATTGAGTGCGACGCCTTTATTCCGCTCTTTGGCCTATCCCCAAAACTAGGTCCATTAGCCGATTGGGGGCTAGAAATTGAAAAAAACGCCATCAAAGTAGACAATACCTACGACTACCAGACCAACATTGAGGGCGTATATGCCATCGGAGACGTGAACACCTATCCCGGAAAGCTTAAGCTTATCTTGTGCGGATTTCACGAGGCCACCCTCATGTGTCAGAGCGCCTATCAGCGCATTCACCCCGATAAGAAATACGTGATGAAGTACACCACCGTCGGAGGTGTTACCGGATTTGATGGGTCAAAAAAAGAGGCCCCTAAAGCCGTAGTGAAGACCCTTGATTAGGCATGAGTGACATCACACTACACATTACAGATCGACAGGGTCAGCTGCGCACGGTTGAGGCCCCAACCGATATGAACATGAACCTCATGGAGATCATTCGATCGTATGAAATTGAGCCTGAGGGTACCGTAGGTATATGCGGAGGAATGGTCATGTGCGCCTCTTGTCAGTGTTATATTGAATCGGATCATGAGCTGAGCGCACCCTCTGACGAAGAAGAGGCCATGCTCTCTGAAGCCTTTCATGTGAAAGAAAACAGTCGTTTGGGCTGTCAACTGCCCATCACCGAGGCCCTTGATGGCTTGAGGGTGACCGTAGCCCCCGAGAGTTAATACCTAGATTTTTGCTTGACGGGTATACAGATCGTAATACCTTCCCTGTTTCTGAAACAGATCTTCGTGAGATCCGCGCTCTACAATCTGACCTTTCTCTAGCACCACGATAAGGTTAGCGTTGCGAATGGTACTCAATCTGTGCGCAATGACCAGTGTAGCCCTTCCGCGTGTTAGCTCAGCCAGACTCTGCTGAATAAGTGATTCGCTCTCGGTATCGAGACTAGAGGTGGCCTCATCTAAGATCAATAGCTCAGGATCGGCCAGCAGTGCACGAGCAATGGCCAATCGCTGCCGCTGACCACCCGAAAGTTTCACCCCACGCTCGCCTATGATCGTGTCGATGCCCTTCTCGAATTGATCGGTGAATTCCTTAACATGCGCTGCGGTGAGGGCCTGCTCAAGCTCTTGTTCGCTGGCCTCGGGCTTTACAAACAGTAGGTTCTCTCTTAAGGTGCCGTCAAACAAAAAGTCATCTTGCAGTACTACCCCCAATTTTGAGCGGTAATCTGAGAGCGAGAGTTCGCTTAGTGGTTGATCGTTTACCCAGACGGTTCCTGCAGTAGGGGTTAGGTAACTTGCCGCTAGGCTAGCCAGGGTTGATTTTCCGGCACCTGAGCTACCCACAAGGGCAACCACTTCACCACTCTTCACCTCCAGGTCAATGTCTTTAAGTACCAGATTTTCCTTTTCGTATGCATAGCTCACCTGCTCAAAACGCAGACTTCTAAGGGGTTCTGTGAAGGGCGTTTTGCCGCTATCGTCGTATTCAGACACCTCAGACAAGAGTTCTTCAGTGCGGTCTAAGCCCGCTAATGCATCGGTAATCTCTGTTCCCACGCTAGTGAGTTGAAAGATGGGGCTGATCAGCAATCCGAGAAGAAAGGTGAATTGTAAAAAGGCCCCCAAGGTTAGTTGATCGTTGATGATGTAGTATCCGCCTATGCCAGTAATCACGGTGGTGGCAATACCGGCTAATAAAATCGAACTGGAACTCACCAGCGCCATGTAAATCATCGATTTTTTGACGTTGTCAAACAGCCTGTGAATGCCTTTGCTGAAACTAGCCTCCTCGCTTTTTTCGGCGTGAAATCCCTTTACTATGCGAATGCCAGAAAGGGTCTCGGTGAGTCTTCCTTTGACCTCGGCCTCTATTTTTCCGCGCTCTCTAAACACGGGTCGAACCACCGAAAACGCCTTAATGGCCACCAAGGCGAACAGGGCCAGTGGGGCTAGACTGAACAGGGTAAGGGTCGGGCTTATGCGAATGAGCAGCACAAAAGCGACCACGGCGGTGAATAATCCGCCTATCAGCTGAACCAATCCGGTTCCCACTAAACTCTTCACGCCCTCGACGTCTTTCATCACCCTAGATACTAGCGCCCCGCTTTGGGTATTGTCGAAGAAGCGAACGGGTAAAGAGAGCACCTTGCGTTGCACCTCTGCCCTGAGTTCGGTGATAAGGTACTGGGCCTGAACGCTAACGAGTTTGGTCAGCATAAAACTAGTAACCGCCTGAATCACCAGGGCGATGAGCACCAGCACCACCAGATTTTTTATTCCTTGAAGGTCTTCATTCGGAATGAGATCGTCAATAAAGGTGCGCATGGCCATGGGGGCAACGAATGAGGCGCTTTTGCTGACTATGATGAGCAGTAAGCCAGTGATTACTATTCGAATGCGCGGAAGAATGATTGTTTTGAATGCCTTTTTAAGGCTTGATTGTGGACTTGACATACTGCAAAGATACCTCAGTCACTGCCTATTCATTGCAGCCTGCCCAAGTATCTTCTACCGATTTTTGCTACCTTTTCTCAAATTCTCCACCTATGTTAAAACGCTTTCTTTCTTACGCCGCATTTTCTGTTTTGTTGGTAAGCCTTGGCTGCAGCGGTGATGCTGAGATCAGTCGCCTTGAGGCCATCGCAGAGCGCGTTGAAATTATTCGAGACGATTTTGGGGTGCCTCATGTCTACGCTAAAACAGACGCCGATGCGGTGTTTGGAATGCTCTATGCGCAGTGTGAAGACGATTTTAATCGGGTAGAGCAAAATTATATTTGGGCCATCGGTCGATTGGCCGAGGTAGAGGGCCCCTCAGCGCTTTACAGCGATGTGCGCGCCCGCATGTTTATGACCCAAGAAGAGGCCATCGAGGCTTATGAGCAGGCCCCCGATTGGCTTCAGAAACTCTGCAATGCCTTTGCCGACGGGGTCAACTATTACTTGTACACCCACCCTGAAGTCAATCCCCGTCTGTTGACCCACTTTGAGCCGTGGATGCCCTTCTATTTCAGCGAGGGCAGCATAGGAGGTGACATTGAGCGGGTGTCTACTTCGAAGATCAAGGCCCTATATGAGGGTGGGACACAACTGGCTTTGGCCGAAGATCAGTTGGCCGAAGAGCGCTACTCACCCTACTCTTTATATGAAGAGCCTGCCGGATCTAATGGTATCGCCCTAAACGGTGACATGACCGAGTCTGGAAATGCGATGCTGTTGATCAATCCGCATACCTCCTTTTTCTTCAGAGGTGAAATGCATGTGATTAGCGAAGAAGGCTTAAATGCTTACGGAGCAGTCACATGGGGTCAGTTTTTCATCTATCAGGGCTTCAATGAAAAAACCGGATGGATGCACACCTCTACCTACACCGATGTGATCGATGAGTATGTAGAAACCGTTCGCAATACCCAGACCGGAAAGGAGTATAAATACGGCGAAAAGTGGCTAGCCATCGACTCGATTCAAGAGGCCTTTAGCGTGAAGACCGAGGAGGGTCTACAGCAAAAGACACTTACGCTTTACCGCACCCACCACGGCCCCATAACCCACAAGATTGACGAGCAATTAACGGCCACCGCCCTTATGTGGAGCCCAGCTAAAGCTCTGGAGCAGTCGTTTATTCGAACCAAGCAGTCGAATTACGAAGGCTTTAGCCAAATGATGCAACTAAAGACCAATTCGTCGAACAACACCGT
>JAURPW010000029.1:0-3268 GCA_030836435.1 Flavobacteriaceae bacterium | reverse complement strand
TGTTGCGCAACAAAAATCCCAAATCACTCAATGAACAGCAAGCCGTGCACATCAAGATTTTAAGTACCGATGAAGAAGGCTACTCATTTGAATACGGCATTCTAAAAGACGCCAAGCGCTTAAAAGGTTACGCTAGACGACTAGAATAAGCGAAGATCACCATCGTCAGAGGCTGTAGATGCGTCGGATTCATCTATATCGTCATCGATGACTTCTTCAGGGGTGTACTCAAGCGGCTCGTTTACAATCACCTGTTTGATTTTCTGTGTGGTCAACTGATTTCCCATGGCCTTTATGCCCTTGACCGCAATAAAATCAGCGACATCAACGTCTTGAGCAGGCAGCTCTTCTTTTCCTCTTGGCTTGACAAATTCGAGTGTTACCGATGGGCGGTAGTCGGATACCATTAGCAGCAATTCAGATCCCTTAGATTCGCTAATCACCAGTTCTTCTTTTTGCTCTTGTTCGATTGAAAAACGCTTAATGTAATAGCGGTCGCGTTCAGCGTCAAAATAGATGACCGAAATGGGTTTTTGCGGCACCCATTTTTCAATGAGAATAGTGGATTCTGAAATGTGTAGACTAAGATCTGGCACCACTGTTCTTACCAACCCTTCGGCGGTTCCAATCAGCAGTAAGTCGTTTGGCTTAAAGTCTCCGAGGTGTTTGCCGCGCTCATCGGTATTTAGACGTCCCGTCACTTCGTCAAACCATATGGCTCGTGGCTTCAAGGTGCTTCTGCCCGAAGATTTGAATTCGATGCGCTTAACCGGGTACTTGCTTACCAGATTTCCTTTTGAAGCCCTGCCTTTTATGAGTACTTCTGAAAAGTCAATGTCCCACTTCAGTTTCTTAATGCTACCTAACTGTCTGAGATAGACGGTGACTACTTCGGCCTCACCGTTGGGGTTAGCCGAGAAATGTAGCACGCTGGCGCCCTCGACCTCTCCGACTAGGCTGTACGATTTATCTCGAGTAACGGCGGTGACGTTAAAGCGTTTTATGTATGAGGCTCCTCCTTTGGGCAGCTTGTAGATCATGTTATACACCATGCGCTGGTCGTTCTTCTTAAACACACCGGCATACAAAATGTCCTTGCCGACAAAAACCTTAGTATCCACTTTAGTGACCATCATTGTTCCGTCTTGAAGAAAGACAATGATGTCGTCGATGTCACTACACTCGGCTACGTACTCGTCTTTTTTAAGCCCTGTACCTATAAAGCCTTCCTCTCTATTCATGTAGAGTTTAAGGTTGCGAATAACCACTTTAGTGGCTTCAATGGCGTCGAAAACTTTTATTTCTGAACGGCGCTCTCTGCCCGCTCCGTACTTCTTCTTTAAGGCCTTAAAATAATTGACGGCATAGGGTACTATATGCTCTAAATGGTTTTTGACTTCTGCAATGTCTCCCTCCAAGGCCTCGATCAAAGAGGCCGCTTTGTCTAGATCAAATTTTGAGATTCGCTTAATCTTGATTTCAGTGAGCTTTTCAAGATCTTCATCGATTAGCGCCCGTTTTAAGTGTTTTATGTGAGGAGTTAAGCCGTTGCGTATCGCTGAAATCACACCCTCCCAACTCTCTTGCTCTTCGATGTCGCGATAAATACGTTTCTCTATAAAGATTCGTTCTAGCGAAGCAAAGTGCCATTGTTCCTCTAGCTCGTGCAACTGGATTTCAAGCTCCTGCTTAAGGAGAGTGACCGTTCTATCGGTAGAGCGCTTCAAGATGGTCTTCACATCTAAGAAAGCAGGCTTATTATCCTCGATTACGCATGAAAGCGGAGCTATCGACTGCTCACAACTGGTGAAGGCATAGAGGGCGTCTATGGTTTTATCGGGAGAAATACCTGAGGGCAAGTGAATCAGAATCTCTACGTTTTCAGCCGTATTGTCTTCTATTTTTTTTACCCGAATTTTCCCTTTTTCATTAGCCTTTAAAATCGATTCAATTAAGGTGCTCGTATTGGTTCCAAAAGGGATCTCTTTAACCACTAACGTACCTTTATCCAGAATATCAATTTTGGCTCTAACTCTAATGCGGCCGCCCCTAAGCCCGTCGTTATAATTTTCTACATCAATATGTCCGCCTGTTGGGAAATCGGGATAGAGGGTGAACGATTTATTGTTGAGGTAGGCTACGCTGGCATCTATAAGTTCGTTGAAGTTGTGCGGGAGTATTTTGGTCGAGAGTCCAACGGCAATACCCTCTGCACCTTGTGCCAGTAACATCGGGAATTTCACCGGAAGATTCACCGGCTCTTTTTTTCTTCCGTCGTAAGACAGCTGCCATTCAGTCACTTTGGGGCTGAAGACTACTTCTAAAGCAAATTTAGAGAGGCGGGCCTCGATGTAACGCGAAGCAGCCGCACTATCTCCTGTAAGTATGTTACCCCAGTTTCCTTGGGTATCGATCAGCAACTCTTTTTGACCCATCTGCACCATGGCGTCAGCGATGCTTGCATCTCCGTGCGGATGGTATTGCATACTGTGCCCTACGACATTGGCCACCTTGTTGTACCGGCCATCATCGAGCTCTTTGAGGGCGTGCATTATACGGCGCTGAACGGGTTTAAAGCCATCTTCAATGGCCGGAACCGCACGCTCAAGAATAACGTATGAGGCATAGTCTAAGAACCAGTCTTTGTACATGCCTGTTACGGTGATCATACGTTCTTGACCCGTATCTTCAGGAGTATGCCCTAAGGGTGTTAAGCCGTCGTCACTCATTGATTACATCCAATTCTACCTTAAGGTTTTCAATTACAAATTCTTGGCGTTCTGGGGTATTCTTACCCATGTAAAAATCGAGAAGCTGGTCTATGCTCATCGCCCGGTCGAGTAGTACAGGCTCCAACCTAATTTCTTCTCCTATAAAATGCTTAAACTCATCGGGAGAAATTTCACCTAACCCTTTGAATCGGGTAATTTCAGGTCTTCCGCTGAGCGCTTCAATTGCGGCCCTGCGCTCGCGCTCGCTGTAACAGTAGATCGTTTGTTTTTTATCACGCACTCTAAAGAGCGGCGTTTGAAGAATGTACAGGTGATTCTCTTTGATGAGTTCTGGAAAGAACTGAAGAAAAAAGGTAATCAGCAAGAGGCGTATGTGCATACCGTCAACATCAGCATCTGTAGCTATAACGATATTGTTATAACGCAGATCTTCCATTGACTCTTCAATATTCAGCGCTGATTGAAGCAAATTGAATTCTTCGTTCTCGTAAACAATTTTCTTACTCATGCCAAAGGAGTTCAGCGGCTTACCCCTT
>JAURPW010000028.1:0-19732 GCA_030836435.1 Flavobacteriaceae bacterium | reverse complement strand
TACGTGGCTAAAGCGCGAAAAATGGCTCACCTAGTCATCAACAATAACGACGATTATTCAGTTGCCGCACGCTTTTTGTCGTTAGCCATTAAACAGTTGTGCACATGAAGCCGTTCAAAGGGATTAGATCTTCGAAATGGTTGACTAACCTCTACGTGCTTATTGGAGTATTTTTTTTGGTCTGGATGTTATTTTTTGACGCTAATTCGGTGCTGATTCAGTGGCAACTTAGGCAAGAAATAAAGGCGCTGGAGCAAGAAAAACACTACCTCGAAAAAGAGATTCAGTCTGACTCTGTGTTACTTAGAAAATTCAGAGACTCCTTAGAAAAAGAGCGTTACGCACGGGAACATTACCTCTTTAAGCGAGATAACGAAGATCTCTTTATCATAGAGTATACCGACAGCGTTAAGCCTCCTAAATTCTGAGTATTTGTTAACAATTTAGCCTCAGGCTTATTGGGCACTGCAGTCAGTTATTGTATTTTAGAACACTCTTTATTTCACTATGGGCAAGATTATTGCGATTGCAAACCAAAAAGGCGGAGTTGGTAAAACGACTACCTCTGTAAACCTCAGTGCGGCCCTGGGCGCACTCGAACAAAAGGTGCTTCTCATCGATGCTGACCCACAGGCTAATGCAAGTTCAGGCTTGGGTATTGACGTAGAGAGTGTGTCAGTCGGGACCTATCAGCTTTTAGAACATACCGCAACTCCAGAACAGGTGATCGTAGCCGCAAATTCTCCCAATGTTTCACTGGTGCCCGCACATATTGATCTGGTGGCTATAGAAATCGAGTTGGTAGAAAAGAAAAATCGCGAATTCATGTTGGCTGAGGTCATTCGACCACTTAAAGAACAGTACGATTACATCATTATCGATTGTGCCCCTTCACTTGGCCTATTAACTTTGAATGCCTTAACTGCAGCTGATTCGGTCATCATTCCGATTCAATGCGAGTACTACGCGCTTGAAGGCTTGGGCAAACTTTTAAATACGGTCAAAAGTGTTCAAAAACTCTACAATAAAGACCTAGATATAGAAGGAATGCTGCTGACTATGTTCGACTCTCGTCTCAGACTCTCTAATCAAGTGGTCGAAGAGGTTAGAAAACACTTCGCTGACATGGTATTTGAGACCATCATTCAGCGTAACGTAAAACTCAGTGAAGCGCCTAGTTTCGGAGAGAGCATCATTAGTTACGATGCAAGTAGCAAAGGAGCCTCTAACTATCTCGGGCTAGCTCGCGAAGTATTGAAGCGCAAAGCACAAGAGCCCACAAAAAAGAAGAAGACCAACTAGCTCATGGCTAAACAGAAAAAACAAGTTTTAGGAAGAGGAATTTCGGCTCTGCTTAAAGACCCCGAAAGCGGCATTAAAATGACCGAAGGGGGTTCTTTAATGGCCCTGATTGCCCCTGCACTCATAGAAGTAAACCCATTTCAGCCTCGAACCTCGTTTGACGAAGGAGCCCTCGAAGAGTTGGCCCAATCAATCAAGCAACTGGGCATTATACAACCGATCACCGTTAGAAGACTCGAGAATGGGGTCTTTCAGCTTGTATCTGGAGAGCGACGTTTACGGGCAGCCCTAAGAGCTGAACTGAAAGAAATTCCGGCCTACATCCGTGAAGCCAATGACCAGGAATCATTAGAGATGGCGCTTGTAGAGAACATTCAGCGCCAAGAACTGGATCCTATCGAAATTGCGCTATCGTACCAGCGACTGATTGATGAAATTCAGCTTACTCAAGAAAACCTGAGTAAACGCGTGGGCAAAGAGCGTTCAACCATCACCAACTATTTACGGCTATTAAAGCTTCATCCCCAAGTACAAGACGCCTTAAAGAATAAATCGATCAGCATGGGTCACGGAAGAACCATAATGTCGTTAGAGCGCGCTTCTGATCAATTGAGCCTTCTCGGCGAAGTACTCAGCAAGGGGTTGTCAGTAAGGGCCACCGAAAACAGGGCTCGTGTATTGCTGGGGGCCTCGGCCAGGCCTTCTTCTGCGCAAAAGCCCTTAGCAAAGGGGCTGAGTAAGAAAGCAGAAGCGGCTATAGCTCAGCTAAAAGAACTCAGCGGAAAAGAGGTCAGCGCCGATCTACGCTCAGACGGATCGGGAATGTTGAAATTTCCTTTTGATTCGGAAAAAGATTTACTGAAACTAAAAAAAGCACTCATTGGTGAATAGGATCTTGGTGCTGCTTTTAGCTCTTCTTTTCGTTCACAGTGCTTATGCGCAACAACTACCCGAGCCCGAGACCAGAGAAGATAAGCGCATTCAGCGCGCACAGCAGCGCCTGGATCGCGCAAGAGATCCGCTGGCCGCCTCTAAGGCTACCTTTTATTCGGCCGCCTTTCCGGGTCTTGGTCAGTTTTACAACAGGCGTTATTGGAAAGTTCCGCTGGCCTGGGCCGCTGTTGGCACCGGTATCTTTGTGTATCAATTCAATCAAACACAATACTTGAGGTATAGGGACGCATTTAAATTGCGCAACGCCGGTTTCACTACCGATGAGTTCTACGACATCAACGGAGACGGTATAGGCCCCGATGTTTCTGACAGTGCTCTAGAACAGGCCCAAAAAGGCTCGCAAAGCCAGCGCGACTCATCCGTTCTAATCGCCATTGGCCTTTACCTTTTAAACGTTATAGACGCTAGCGTAGATGCGCACTTAAAGCCGTTTAACGTCACAGAAGACCTGAGTATAAAAATGAATCCGGTCATTCAGCCACTCTCCATTGGGCCCGGAACTGAAACGGGAATAAAACTGACTATTACACTATGAGTTCAATAGCTATTTTGGGATACGGAAAAATGGGTAAGCGCATTGAAGAATTTGCACTTGAGCGCAAGCATACTGTAGTGCTGTGCACCAATGACACACCCAAAGACATTCCTTCAACGGTTGATGTGATCATCAACTTCAGCACCCCCAACTCTGCATTTGATCTCATAAGTATGGGCTTATCAAAAGGCATACCTGTAATAAGCGGCACCACCGGCTGGCTTGATCGCTTAACAGAGGCCGAAGCACTGGCCGTAGCGCACCAAACGGCTTTCTTGTACTCGAGCAACTTCAGTCTCGGAGTACATCTTTTTTTTGAATTGAACCAAAAACTTGCTGTGCTGATGGCTAAACACGATCAATATGCCGTTACTATAGAAGAAACGCACCACACCCAAAAACTGGATGCACCTAGTGGAACGGCTTTAACCCTGGCCGAAGCGCATGTAGCTTCTCGAAACTTCAAGGGTTATTCAAATGAACCAAAGTCTGGTTTTCTGCCTATCTATTCAACGCGTGAAGGAGAAGTTCCGGGCACACATGTCGTGCACTACACCAGTGCCATCGACCAAATTTCACTCACTCACCAGGCCTTTAACCGCGACGGTTTTGCGCTTGGAGCACTCATAGCAGCCGAATGGATCATCGGTAAAAAGGGTATTTTTAACCTGTCAGACGTCTTAAACCTGAATGCATGAATAGTCTCGAATGGTTGATTACCCTTAGTGCATTTCACTTGCTCTATGCTACACTCTTCTCGTTGTTTTTCAAAAAGGAGGGTATAGCCACCTACAAAGCATTCATTCCCTTTTACAATAGCCTACTCATGCTTAGGGTACTCGATAGACCCTGGTGGTGGCTTTTATTGTTTTGCTTACCCATCATTAATCTAGTGATGTTTCCGGTTTTGTGGATAGATCTCTTGTACGCCTACAAACGGCCAAAGCCAATAGAGCACTTACTTACGCTAATCAGCTTAGGTCTCTATTTATTTACACTCGGGCTCGACTCGAAGACCTCTAGAGAAGAGGACAGACTTCGTCCCGAGAAAACGAAAACAGGCGAATGGCTCTCTTCTATCGTATTTGCCATTGTGGCTGCTACACTAGTGCACACGTATTTCATGCAGCCCTATGCCATTCCTACGCCATCGCTTGAGCGCACACTTCGAGTGGGCGACTTTCTTTTGGTAAGCAAATTTCATTACGGTGCACGCATACCCACAACGGCGATTGCTGCGCCTATGATGCACGATACCGTTCCTATATTAAAAGTGAAGTCGTATTTAAAAACACCTCAGCTTCCTTATTTTCGATTGCCCGGATTTACCACTGTAAAGAAGAATGATCTGGTCGTATTCAATTGGCCGGCCGACACAGTTCGTCAATTTTTTGTCAAAGAAGCCGGAGTTAAAAAGCCCATCGACAAGAAGTCGAATTACGTAAAGCGCTGTGTGGGCACACCCGGAGACACGCTTGAAGTCAGAGATGGATTCGTGTACATCAACGGTGAGCGACTTCAACTCGACAGTCGAGCAAAACCCATGTATAACCACAAGATCTATGCCTCTAGCGGCGTCTCTTCGCGCCTATTGGCTGAGGCAGATGCGTCTGATTATGCGCGTGTATTTATGGCGTCGAGTCTAAATCAGACTCAGTACAATGCGCTTATTCCGCACCTCATTGGAGCGAATCAGCTCGAAGACGGTACTTTAGAGCTTTATACCTCCGAAGACGGCATACCCTTAGACCTGCTAAGAAGCGAACGCATTGCCCTTAAAGAAGTGCTCAAAACCGAGCAACTGGTTAACCTCACTCTAGACAAAGCCGATTGGCTTAGAACTAATGAGCGCATCGACAGCGTAATTATGGATATTACCCCAAAGGGCGTATCGGGATACAATATTTTTCCAAATCATCCAGATTATTCGTGGAATGAAGACAATTTCGGACCTGTTTACCTGCCGAAAGCTGGCGAAACCATTGAGTTAACCTCTTCAAATCTTCCGCTATTCAAGCGCATCATTACCGAATACGAGGGGCAACAGTTAAGCGTATCTGAAGGATCAATCTACATAAACAATGAACCCGCCAGCGCCTATACCTTTAAACAGGGCTATTACTGGATGATGGGCGACAACAGAGATCGATCTGAAGACAGCCGAAGCTGGGGTCATGTTCCCGAAAACCACATTTTGGGAAAACCGGTTTTCATTTGGATGAGCTGGGATAATTTCGACAAGGGTGTTTTCTCAATGAAGCCGCGATGGGACCGATTCTTTACTACCGTTAAAGGAGAGGGCGAACCCGTTTCTTACCGCTATGTATTCGTAGGGCTTTTAGCCCTCTACTTCAGTTTCCGTTTTTGGCGTAAACGAAAAAAGGCGTGATTAAAAGTGTTATTCTTCACCCCACCTACTTTAGCACTCTTGTTCAACTGGCAGCACTTGTTCAATTTGAAGGAAAAGTAGTTTGGGAGGTTTGCGACAATTTTCAAAAGCAAACCTATAGAAACCGCACCTTTATCGTTACTGATAAAGGAAAACTCTTATTGAGCATACCTATACAGCATCAGGGCGAAGGTAGACGGTTGACTAAATCGGTAGTTTCAGATCCGAGTGAGCGATGGAACGAGTTGCATTGGAAGTCTATAGTGACTGCCTACCGCTCATCTCCTTTTTTCGAGTTCTACGAAGCAGAACTTCAACCCCTATTTGGTAAAAGTGAAGTGAATTTGTTGGATCACTGCATTCTGACCTGCGAATTTTTATGCACTGCATTGGGCATTTCGCATTCGGTCAAGCGAACCCTGAGTTTCCAAAAGCACTACTCCAATGTTGAGTTCGCAGATCTGAGGAACATAGTCAATGCCAAAGAATCTGTTTCGGTACACTACCCAACCTATCCTCAAGTTTTTGATGCGACTCAGCCGTTTTGTGAAGGAGCATCTGCACTCGATCTGCTTTTTAACCTAGGCCCAAAAGAAACTCGAACCTACTTAGAAGCCTTAGATATTAGCTCCCTTTTTTAAAGAGAAACGCTTTTTCGTCAGCTGAGAGGCTGTCGTACCCAGATGCGCTTATCTTGTCAAGAATGGCGTCGATGCGCTCTTGATCAGTAGGTGGGTTACTCTTTTTTGATGATGTAGAAGCCCCTTTGTGAACCGTAAACGAAAAGGGAGACTTGCGCGGCCTAGAGGAAGTTGCAGAAGAACTATTCAGCAGTCGACTGACAAGGCGCTGAAAACCTTCGGTCACATCGTTGCCTTTGAGCAATTGTGAGGCCGAAAAAAAGCCTATACCCGCCCCGGTTAGATGAGCCAGTCTACCTCCGAAATTAACTCCTGAGGTGAGCTGTAAGAGGTCAATAAGCACAAAAAATACGCCTAGGTGCCATAGCTTGAGTCTAAAGAAAAGCAGCTGAATTGGTTGATTAGGGCTATAGGTTGCCATAAAAATCAAGACAGCCATTACTCCTGCCGACGACCCTACCATTGCAGAGTTTATGGTGCTAAATGAAGAAATCACATTGTAAGCAGCGAGATAGGTCAAACCAGCGAATACCACGCCCAGCAAAAACAAGGTAAAAAGCCGCTCAAAATCGAAGAAATTCAAGAAAAACTGTCCGGCGTAATAGAGCCAAAGCATATTAAAAATGAGGTGCCAAAGGTCGTGGTGTAAAAAGGCATAAGTCACCAGAGACCACGGTTTAAAGAGAAAGGCGCTCAGCGAAGACGAGAGTTCAAAATAGGTGTATAAAGAGATACCTGTTAAACTCAGAATTCCGAAAATGGCGAACAAGGCTACCTGAATGGCGATCAGTCGCTCAAGCCTGCTTAGTAATGCCCACCTTAATCTCAGCTTACCCATTTAATCCCATCGGTTATTGTCGAATGAATTCCGCTTCCAATACCACATCATGATAAATCCGATTAAGGCACCACCGATATGCGCAAAATGAGCGACACCCGTGTTTTGGTTGGTTATTCCAAAGTAGAGATCTCCTAATACGATTAAGGGCACAAAATACTTCGCCTTAATCGGAAAGGGGAAAAAGAGCAACATGAGTCGTGCCTCAGAATACATAAAGGCAAAGGCCACCAAAACCCCGTAAACGGCCCCAGAAGCTCCAACAGCTGGAATATAAAAGGAACTTTTGAGCTGTTCAGCTACCTCAATGGGCACGTACTGGGCCAGGTACGAAGTGTTTAAGGATTTTCCAGAGCTCAACACATCAATCAAATCTAGGCGCGAAACTCCCGCCGCCACGAGCTGATCGAGTGCATCGTTGAAGTAATAATAGTTGACCACTGTGTGCAAAAAAGCTGCGCCCAATCCCGCCGAAAAGTAAAAGAACAAGAACTTATCACGGCCCCAAATGCGCTCTAGGGGCGAGCCAAAAGCCACTAGGGCATACATGTTAAATAGAATATGAGCGAATCCGCCGTGCATAAACATGTGGCTGGCAAACTGCCAGAACCCAAATCTCGGATTCTCCATGAACCACAGCGAAAACCATGAATACATTAGATCTCCAAGCGAAAGTGTGGCGATGAAAATCAGTATGTTGGCGATAAGAATTCCCTTTACGGCTTGGGGAAGCTGTTGAAACATGTTTAATGCAATTTTTGAATGATTTCTGCCTCTTGTACAACTACAAAGATACGCTTGTTAAACGGAGATAAATAAGGCTCCTTGCATCGGCTGAGATCTGTGATCAATTCAGTTATGGCCTCTGCGGATAGAGCAACCCCCTTTTTCACGGCGCTGTGTTTAGCAAGCACCTTCGCAGCCATATCGGCAGTTGAGTAAGAAAGCACCGAAGAGAGCGACTCTGCCTCTTCAATTAATCGTTTAAACACCGAACCGCTTTCATTGGGCGGAAAAAACTCCGGAACACCCTTTATAATCAAGGATTCGGCTGATCGTTCAAATTCAAATCCAAGATCGATCAAATGAGACTCTATGGTCTCAAACAAGACCCACTCTTGGGGCTGAAGCGCAATTGATTCTTGAAAAAGCAGCTGCTGACTACCGATGTGTTCAACCGTCATTTTCTTTAAGAAGGCCTCATATAAGACACGCTGATGCGCTCGGTACTGGTCAATCACTAGTAACTTATCTGCACTGGAGACCACAATAAACTTGTTGGCCCACTGAAAGGTTTTTACCGAATCTAGGTTCCACAATTCTTCCTTAGCTGCCGTTTGGCCGTCAATTCGGATCTGTTGGGCATCTGTCTCAACGTATAACTCGCTGAATGATTCCTGCTGTTGCGCGTCTGGTTTAAACGGATTAAACGTTGACGACACCTTAATTCTAGGTGCCTTAGCCTCTGACACGAGCTGCTCATAAGAGGGCGTGAATGTAGGGTTCAGCTCAAAATTGATTGGTGCATTGATTTGGTATCGTCCGAGACTGTGTCGCACCGCGGCCCTTAAAACAGAAAAAACGTGGTACTCATCGTCCAATTTTATCTCGGTCTTGGTGGGGTGAATATTGACATCTATGGCCGCCTTGTCGATATCAATTTCAATAAAATAACCCGGATGATGCCCCGACAAAAGCAAGCCCTCGAATGCCTCTAATACCGCTTTGTGCAAGTAAGGACTCCTTATAAATCGCTTGTTGATAAAGAAGAACTGTTCTCCCCTAGTTTTCTTGGCATATTCAGGCTTAATGACATAACCAGACAATTCGAATCGCTCTGTTTGCTCTTTAACCGGAACCAGGCGGTCTGCGTATTTCGAACCAAAAATGTGCACGATGCGCTGATGACGAGATCCAACGGGTAAATCATACAACACAGCGTCGTTGTGAAAGCACTGAAAGTGAATGTTTTCGTGTAAAAGCGCCACTCGGTGAAATTCGTCAAGGCAATGTTTTAATTCAACGGCTTCTGATTTCAGAAAATTCTTACGCGCCGGAATGGTAAAAAAAAGGTGGCTCACACTCACTGATGTACCGGTCGAGAAGGCCGTTTCTTCAAACGATTCTTGTTTTCCGGCGCGCATCCGAATAGCGAAAGCTGTAGGTTCATCTGCTGTCTTAGAAACCATCACCACATCTGATACAGCGGCAATACTGGCAAGGGCTTCTCCTCGAAATCCTTTGGTAACCAATCGAAAGAGGTCGTCTGCACTTTTTAGTTTTGAAGTCGCATGCCGTTCAAAAGCTAAGGCTAGTTGAGAGGGGTGAATACCCGAACCGTTGTCAATTACACTGACTAATGCGATTCCGCCCGACCGCAGCCTGAGTTCAACTCGAGTGGCCTGGGCGTCTACAGCATTCTCCAAAAGCTCTTTGACTACCGATGAGGGCCTTTGAACGACTTCACCAGCAGCAATTTGATTCGCTACATGTTCAGGAAGCTTACTGATTTCAACCATTGCTTGCAAAGAATACCCCAAGATCAAAGCCCATTATCCAGAAAAAAATGAAAAACAGAACGGCGGCGATGATGAGTACACGCCGAGTGCTTTTTTGTGACGATTGGCGATCAGATAGGTCTTCTAGTGCCCAAAGCACCTTATTCTTTAGTCCCCTGGTCTGATGTGCCGTCGAACGAAAATCGTCAAAACGGTGTTCTATCTTATAAGGGGATTGCTTTCCCTTGTAGTAACGGGGAGTATACTCAAACTTTTTGTTGGATTTCATCCGTAGAAAGGCCATAGAATAAAGGTAATAAACTCGACAGAGAAATTGGCCTAGGTAGCCTTAAATCAACTAGAGCAAAGACATTTGAAGGGCAGCTAAGGCCGCTTCTTCTCCCTTGTTGCCTAATGCACCTCCGCTTCGCGCTCGCGACTGCTCTATAGTGTCGTCAGTAAGTACACAAAAAATAACAGGAATTTGAGCTTGTAGATTCAGCGCGGTAACTCCGTCAGTTACCGACTTACACACGTAATCAAAATGCGCCGTTTCACCGCGGATCACGCAACCAATGACCACTATAGCGTCATACCGTTTAGGGTCTAGGTGCTTTGCAGCGGCGTACACCAGCTCGACAGCCCCCGGAACGTGTATCTCCTGAACATTAGCCGGTTTGAGACCATTATACGCCAACGTTTCAACACAGCCCCTGCTTAAGTTTTCAGTAATTTCTTTATTCCAATCGGCCGTAATTACCAAAACGCGCTTTTCAGCTACCCTAGCGTGTGTTAGCTCAGTGTATTGGTCAGTTAGGCTTCGTTGGTGGGTAGCCATAATCTACTTAGTCGCTAGACCGATAAGGCCGTCAATATTTACGCTTTCTGGACTATCAGGAAACTGAGATTTTAAGCGTTCTGCAAGCGATTTAGCTTTAGAAAGATCGTTCAATTTAAAGGCCAATAAAGCAGCTTTCTTCAGGTAAATAGGCGTAGAAAATGAATTGTTCGCATGATCTATGGCACGCTGATACGAAGCCATGGCCTTGTCATAGGCTTCTAGTTCGGCATACGCATCGCCTAAGGTTCCTTTGGCCAAAGCACCTAGCAAATCATCAGCAGCTGAAAACGATGATAGGTAATCGACCGCGTCTTGGTAATTTTTCAAGTGAAAAGAAGCCATTCCGGCTCCATAAGAAGCGATGTCAGCCGCCTTAGTGTTTGAATAGGTCGAAAGAATGTCTAAGAAACCGTATTTGCCCTCTGCACCATTTAAGGCTAAGTTCAGCAATGAATCTTTGGCAGCCCCGGGCTCTAACGCCTGCTCTAGATAACGTTGAGGGTAATAGAGCTCATTGGCCGCTTCTTTTTCTTTAGGTGCCTGAATGAATTCTGTGTAGCCAAAAAATCCTAAAGCTAGAGCCGCGAAAACGACGATACCTCCTATGATTAGGCGCTGATTTTTTGAAAACCAGGCCTCTGTTTTAGAAGCCCCTGAGTCTAAGGCTGAGAACACCTCAGCGGTTTGGCTATCTTTTGCATAGGCTTCGGCAGAAGCCTCATCTTGATTCTTTGATTTCTTGTATCCTCTTCGTTTATAACTGGCCATTTTCAATGGGTTTTGATGCGCAAAAATAGAATTTTTATCCGAATCAATAGCTTGGCAAACAATGCTTAATTTTACCGGTCTTAGTCAGTGTTATGCGTCTAAAAAGTCTTGAGCTTATTAACTATAAGAATATCGAAATCGGGCGCTTCAGCTTTGATCACACTATAAATTGTTTCGTGGGCCCCAATGGCGTAGGTAAAACTACCCTGTTAGACAGCATCTATCACTTGGCCTTCACAAAAGCTTACTTTAATCCCTTGAGCACTCAAAATATAAGACACGGCCAAGAATTTTTTGCCATCGAAGGGGTCTTTGATCGAAACGGCTCTGAAGAGCAGATTTACATCGGATTCAAAAAAGGCGCTAAAAAAATTGTCAAGCGAAACGGTAAAATTTACGAGCGCATTACCGACCACATAGGCTTTATTCCACTGGTGATTATCTCTCCAACCGATCGCGATCTTATCCTTGAAGGAAGCGAAGTTCGCCGCAAGTTTATGGACAGTATTTTGTCGCAGCTCTATCCGAATTACCTAGAAGCACTACTGAATTACAATCGGGTACTCGCCCAGCGCAACGCCCTATTGAAGTACTTTGCTAGCAATCACACCTTCGACGCACAAACCCTTTCTGTTTACAACGATCAGCTGATCGATTCGGCTCAACTGATTTACGAAAAGAGAAAAGAGTTCAACGAGAAATTTGCACTGCTCTTTAACGACCAATATCGAGCGATTAGCCCCAATGAATCCGAAAGCGTTTCGGTGAGCTATCAATCGGGGCTTAACCAGAACAGCATGCGCGAATTACTCGAGCAATCACTTTCAAAAGACCGATTGGCTCAGCACACTACCGAGGGTATTCATAAAGATGACTTGTATTTAGAGCTGAACGGTCATTTGGTTAAGCGTTTTGGCAGCCAAGGACAACAAAAGACCTTTCTAATAGCGCTTAAATTCGCACAATACGATTTCTTAAAAGACCGATGCGGAGAAAAACCGATCGTCTTACTTGACGACATCTTCGACAAACTAGACGATCAGCGCGTAGAACGTCTCGTTGCGTTAGTAAAGAAAGATGTCTTTGGTCAAATTTTTATAAGTGACACCAGCAGAGAGCGAACCGAACTGGTAGTAAAACAAACCGATCAATCGTATCAAATGATTGATGTAGATCATGCGTAGAGACGAAGAGCGTTCATTGGCAGATGTGCTGAAGCTATTTATTCAGAAAAATAGGCTAGAGAAAGGGCTTATCGAGGCTGAGGTTCGTCGACTTTGGCCAGAGGTTATGGGCTCTGGAGTTGCTCATTACACCCAAAAAGTTCAGCTAAAGGGCAAGATTTTACACGTTTATCTGAGCTCTTCGGTTCTCAGGGAAGAGCTGATGTACGGAAGAAAAAAAATAATCGCCATGCTAAACGAAGCGCTAGATGGCGATTATATCGATTCGGTTCAATTGAACTAATTAAAACTGCTCTCTACCCGAGAAGTGAAAGGCCGCTTCTATTTCGGCATTCTCGTCACTGTCTGATCCGTGTATAGCATTCTCTCCAATTGACTTGGCAAAAAGCTTGCGGATGGTTCCTTCAGCAGCCTCGGCTGGATTAGTAGCTCCTATGAGCATTCGAAAATCATCGACCGCGTTTTCTTTTTCCAAAATGGCGGCCACAATGGGTCCGCTAGTCATAAACTCAACTAACTCTGAAAAAAATGGACGCTCTTTATGCACCGCGTAAAACAGCGACGCATCTCTTTCGCTCAATTGAGTGAGTTTCATGGCTACAATTTTAAACCCAGAACTGGTTATGCGCTCTAGAATAGGACCAATATGTTGGTTTTTAACCGCATCTGGTTTAATCATTGTAAAAGTTCGTGTGCCCGACATAGAATTAGATTTTTTTTTGCAAAAGTACAGCGAATTTAGAATTCGAGCTGTATCGATTCTAAAACCTGCAACTGATCGCCAACGATATACCCGTTTATACCTCTGTTTCCAAAATCAATATCGAGGATTCCGAAGCTCACTTCACTTACGACCGAATTCACCCGAAGCGGATTGGGTTCTCCCGAAAATCCGCGGTAGGCATGGGTTAATCCGCTCGATGTAAAATCGAGTAAGGGATATGATCGGGTCTCTGAACGCGGTAAAATCGAAAATTCTGAAATGTGACGGTCACCAGAAATAACGACTACCGGAATGGCAGAAGAATCAATCAATTCTATCAGTCGATCGCGTTCGTGAGGCATATTATTCCACTTCTCGAAAGGATGTTCGGCCGAGAGCAATTGTATGCTCGAATTGATGACAATGAGATCGGCATTTGATCGAGCGATTTTCTCCTCTAGCCACTGCCACTGGGCATCGCCAAGAATGGTACCTTGCCCATACGGATTGGGTTGGTAGCGCTTTCCGTCTGTACCCTCGGTTAATGCCGATCTGAAGTAGCGGGTGTCTAGATGAAGAACGTCGACTTTATGGTTGCCTTGAATGAGCGTTTGCTTTCGGTACACCCCCTCTCGGTTGCGGCTCGGATCGTCTGCAGGTACGTTTAAAAACGAAAAGAGTGCCTCCTTACTTTGGGCTTTTACGCTAAACTCAGATCCGCCGTCATTCAATCCGTAATCGTGATCGTCCCAGGTGCCCGATATGGGCATTTTAGCGGCCAATTCAGCATAGCCTTCAATCGAAGAAAGCTCGTTGTAGTACCGCTCAATTTTTGATACGTCATCGGTGTCGGCGTAGATGATGTCACCTCCCCAAATAAACGCTTTAGCCTCAGTTTGAACCAGGTCGTCCCAAAGATAATTGGGCTCCAAATGGTTGTTACACGAACCAAAGCTGATTCTAAACTGCTCCCCTACCTCAGGCAAGGTCTGCAGCGACTTCGATTTGGGGGGTTCATTACAAGACCACAGTAGCAGCACTAAACAGGCCGATTTGAAAAAAAAGATTATTCTAAACATGTCGCTTAAGCTTGAGTTAGACTGGTTAATGTACAAAGCTAGACTCAAATTAATTGTATCTTCGACGTTATGATTTTATTAGATGTGGCGCCATTTAAACAAGCGCTTAAGACCGAAGGGTCTGTGGTCATTGTTCCCCACAAGAACCCCGACGGAGACGCATTGGGCTCTTGCCTGGCCTTATACCATTTTCTAACCAATCAAGGCTTCGAATGCCAAGTGATTGCGCCCAACGGCTATCCCGATTTTCTAAGTTGGTTGCCCGGGTCAGAACACATTTTAATAGCAGAAAGTGAACTAGAAAAAGCTGAAGACTACGTGCGTCGAGCTTCTTTGATTTTCACCTTAGACTTTAATGACCTTTCGCGCTGTGGTGCACTCGAAGAAAGCATTTCAGCGGCCACCGGTTTAAAACTCATGATCGATCACCATATCGACCCTAAGTCTTATGCCGAGGTTATTTACAGCGACACCCAAATGAGTTCTACCTGCGAAATGGTGTATAACCTCATCACCAACCTGGCCGACCAAACCGCGTTAACGCCTGCAATAAGTAGTTGTTTATATACAGGAATAATTACCGATACCGGATCGTTCAAGTATCCGGCAGCGACATCAACCACCCTGCGCATCGCTGCAGAGCTAGTGGATCGGGGAGCCGACAAGACGCTAATCGCACAAGAACTATTTGATCAGGGACACCTAAGCAGGTTTAAACTGATGGGCAGATGCATTGACAGTTTAGAAGTTTTGGAGCCCTATTCAACCGCACTGATGTACGTCACCGAGAAGGACAAATACGAGTGCCATTTCAGAAAAGGTGATACTGAGGGTTTTGTTAATATGGGCCTACAGTTAAAAGGAATACATTTTTCGGCTATTTTTATCGAGCATGCCGAGGATCGCATGATTAAAATATCTTTTCGCTCGATTGGAGATTTTGACGTGAATGCCTTTGCTCGTGCCCATTTTAATGGCGGAGGTCATAAAAATGCAGCAGGCGGCCGCAGCGACAGTACCTTAGAAGAAACACTAAAACAGTTTAAATCATTATTACCTCACTATTTAACTACTCTAAAATCACCCCTTTCATGAATTTAAAGCTCAGAAAAATCGGACTCTTTGTCGCTTTAGGAATAGGCCTGCTTTCTTGCAGTAAGTACGGAGACCTTGAAGATGGCCTTTACGCAGTTATGGATACCTCAAAAGGCGAAATGGTGCTCGAACTACACGCAGATAAAACGCCCATTACTGTGGCCAATTTCGTCTCGCTAGCTGAAGGAACGAGTAAACGAGTCAGCGACACCTATGCCAATAAGCCATACTACGACAACACCATTTTTCATCGCGTGATTAAAGACTTCATGATTCAAGGAGGCGACCCAACAGGGACTGGCCAAGGAGGTCCAGGTTACCGCTTTAAAGATGAATTCATCGAAAGCCTAACTCATGCCAGCAAGGGTATTCTGTCAATGGCCAATTCAGGGCCATTCACCAACGGCAGCCAATTCTTTATCACGCACAAAGAGACCCCCTGGTTAGATCAAAGGCATACGATTTTCGGTAGGCTTGTGAAAGGCGAAAGCGTCTTAGACTCTATCGCTAGCACCGCAACCGATCCTACAGACAAGCCTTTAGACAGTGTTCTCTTAAATAAGGTCTCTATAGTGCGCATAGGCAGCGAAGCATCTAGATTCGATGCCAACCAAGTTATCGAAGACTATTTTTTCGGAATAGAGGCAGAAAAAGAGGCCTACGCGAAGTTTAGAGAAGATCGTGCACTGAGCTTCACTATGACCTTTGATTCGGAAACCGTCACTACCACTGACAGCGGCTTAAAATTCTCGGTTCTTCAAGAGCCAACAGGGCCAAAGCCGGCTAACGGAACAGAAGTTGGCTTGAATTATGCCGGATGGCTGACCGACGGACAGTTATTTGACACCAACATCGCCTCTATAGCGGAGAAGGACGAAAACTTTGAACAGATCAATGCAATGCACCGTGGGCAATTTATGCCGCTAATGATGAGTATTGACCCAAGTGCGCCCATGATACCAGGCTTTAAAGAGGCCGTTCTCAATATGTCGTTTGGCGAAAAACGCCTGGTAAAAATTCCTTCTAATCTCGCCTATGGATCTCAAGGGGCTGGAGGCGTCATTCCTCCTGATGCCGACCTCATCTTTCAGCTTGAACTCATAGACCCTAATGCTACTAACTAGTTTGCACAAATCGTACCTTATGAAAAACTTCCTTTACATCTGTGCCCTAATCTGCTCAGGTTTCGGATTTGCTCAAGAGTATTTTCCGGCCAATGAAGGGGTAAAGACAGTAGACTCCAATTACAGAGCATTCACTGGAGCTACCATTCAGATTGACCCACAAACCCAAGTAACCGACGCCACCTTGCTCATCTACCAAGGTAAAGTGGTAGCCGCTGGTAAAAATGTAAAACTTCCCAAAAACACGGTAATTGAAAGTGCCGAAGGATTGTATATCTACCCGTCGTTCATAGACGCATTTAGCACCTTCGGTGTAAAAAAACCCAAAAGCCTTTCTTCAGGCGGAAGGTCTCCTCAATACGATCCTACTCGTGAGGGGTTTTATTGGAATGATCACATTCGATCAGAAGTTAAAGCGGTTGACCATTTTGAATATGCTGAAAAAGAAGCGAAACAACTTAGAGAGGCCGGCATAGGTGTGGTAAATACGCATCACGCAGACGGAATAGCAAGAGGAACCGGCCTTACGGTCATCTTAGACGACAAAACCTCAATGGCTAGTCGCATTCTGGATGCGCAATCAAGCGCGTATTTTTCGTTTCAAAAGAGCGTGCAATCAAGACAATCGTACCCCACCTCTTTGATGGGTGCCATGGCCCTGTTGCGCCAACTCAATCACGACTTAAAGTGGTATCAAACCGGTGCATCTGCGACTAGAGACCGCGCCTTAGAAGCCCTTTCGGAGCAACAAAATTTACCTCAATTTTTTGAAGCAGGAGGCAATGGTAACGCCGTAAGAGCTCTAAAAATTGGAAAACAATTTGGAAAGAACATGGCTGTTCTTGGGGGCGGAGACGAATACGAATTCACTAGAGAACTGAAGAGCCTGGGAGGAACGGTATTTATTCCGTTAAACTTTCCAAAAGCATACGACGTTGCAGACCCCTATTTTGCTGAATATGTGAACTTGCGTGACATGCGTCATTGGCATAACGCTCCGTCTAACGCCAAGGTTTTAGCCGACAACGGCATCCGTTTTGCCTTTACCGCTCACGGACTAAGCTCAGCCAAAGACCTAATCAAGAATGTATCTAAGACCATAGAACGTGGGCTATCTGTACAAGATGCCTTGGCTGCACTAACCACCGTTCCGGCCGAATTATTAGGAAAGCAAAACAGCATTGGAGCCTTAAAACCCCAAATGCAGGCCAACTTTATAGTTAGTTCAGGACCGATTTTTGACTCAAATTCAACACTGTATGAGCATTGGGTGGGCGGTCATCAGCACATCATAGAAGATCGCAGTATTGCCGATGTAAGAGGCACCTACACACTGCGCTCAGAAGAAACAAACTACACCCTAAGCCTTGAGGGCACTCTGACTAAACCCAGTCTAAAGGTTACGGCCGGCGAAGAAAAATTAAAGTCAAAGGTGAGTTATAAAGACCATCAGCTGCAATTTTCTGTTTTCAACGACAGTGGAACCTTGTTGCGATTTGCCGGAACAATGTCAGCTAAAGGGCTTCAAGGAAAACTTATTGATTCTAATGGCAATGCGTATGAGCAGACGCTTGAGCGCGAGTCGCTTTATGTAGATTCAGAGAAAGTCAAAGAGTTGGATTCAAATGGTTTGGCCTTCTATCAGCGCTTTCCTAATGTGGGTTACGGGGCTGAATCGCTTCCGCAATCTAAAGAGTGGATCTTTAAGAATGCAACCGTTTGGACTGGTGAGGAGGTTCTTAATGAAACCGACGTACACATCAAAGACGGTAAAATTTTCAACATAGGTAAGGGATTAACTGCCAAGCGCGCAACAGAAGTTGACGCTACCGGAAAACACCTTACTGCCGGTATTATAGATGAACATACGCATATAGGTGCCCTCGCCATTAACGAGGCTGGCCACAATTCAACGGCAGAGGTAAGAATGTCTGATGTTGTAGACCCTAAAGACCTAGACCTGTATCGCAACTTGGCTGGTGGGGTAACCTCAGCCCAACTGTTGCACGGATCGGCAAATCCCATTGGTGGACAGTCAGCTATTCTTCGCCTAAAATGGGGAGAAACTGCCGATAATTTGTTGTTTGATGGGGCTCCAGGTTTCATCAAGTTCGCATTAGGCGAGAATGTAAAACAATCGAACTGGGAATCGTACAATCGCTTTCCGCAGACACGAATGGGGGTTGAACAGGTTTTTGTAGACTACTTCAACCGAGCTAAAGAGTACCAGCAATTAAAGGCCTCTAAGAAAGCGTATCGCTACGATGAAGAATTAGAGACGCTGGTAGAAATAATAGAGTCTAGACGCTTTATCAGCAGTCACTCCTATGTACAAAGCGAGATTAACATGCTCATGAAGGTGGCCGAAAGCTTCGACTTTAGAGTGAATACCTTCACACACATTCTTGAAGGCTACAAAGTGGCTGATAAAATGGCGGCTCATGGAGTAGGCGGATCTACCTTCAGTGACTGGTGGGCATACAAGTACGAGGTGAAAGACGCTATACCGTACAACGCGGCCATTATGGCTAGTCAAGGCGTAACTGTAGCCATCAATAGCGACGACTCAGAGATGTCTAGAAGACTGAACCAAGAAGCTGCTAAGACCATAAAGTACGGAGGCATGTCAGAAATTGAGGCCTGGAAGACCGTCACACTAAACCCCGCGAAACTCCTTCATATTGACCACAAGGTCGGAAGCATAGCTGTAGGTAAAGAGGCTGACGTAGTCTTGTGGACGGGACACCCCATGTCTATTTACTCGAAAGCACAGAAAACACTCATTCAAGGAGCCGAGTACTTTGATCTCGAAAAAGATAAAGCGCTTAGAGAGGCAATGAAGGCAGAGCGCATTCAGCTCACCAAGCTCATGCTCGAGGTCAAGGAGTCTGGAGGCGAAGTCGTTACTCCAGTGCAAACCACCAAAGAACGATTCACTTGTGACACCTTATAAATCAGTACTCATGAACGTAAAATACACCTTAACAGTCGCCCTTAGTGCCATATTTAGCTTTCAGCTGATTGCACAGCAGACCCCGGCGAACGCGCAATCACAAGCCGTAGCCATCGAGGGGGCTACCTTGCATGTAGGTAACGGGGATGTCATCGAGAACGGGCTCATCATATTTGATAGCGGTAAAATCACTTACGCCGGATCATCGGATGCCAAAATTGCGCGACCCTCAGAGGTCATTAAGGCAAACGGAAAACACGTTTACCCCGGTTTCATCGTTCCTACCAAAAGTTTAGGCCTGGTTGAAATCAATGCCGTTCGCGCCTCAGATGATGCCGATGAAATTGGAGAAATGATTCCGCATGTAAGAAGCATAATCGCCTACAATGCCGAATCTCAGGTCGTAGAGTCGCTCAGACAAAACGGAATGCTTATGGGGCAAATCACACCTCAGGGTGGACGCATCTCTGGCTCGTCTTCTATTGTTCAGTTTGACGCCTGGAATTGGGAAGACGCCGCAGTGAAGACAGACGACGGAATTCATTTAAACTGGCCATCCGCATTTCGAAATGGCCGGTGGTGGGCAGGTGAAGAAAGGGGTTATAGACCAAACAATCAGTACCGTGAGCAGATGAAACAGGTTCTTGACTTTCTGGTTGAAGCCAAAGCTTACCTATCCGGAAATCAGACACCCAAACACCTACCTTACGCCGCCTCTGCTGGTCTATTTGATCAGTCTCAACGCCTGTATGTCTATGCAGATGGAGAGCGCGAAATCAGCGACGCTATAAGCAGTCTAAAGGAATTGGGCATTGAAAAAATTGTCCT
>JAURPW010000027.1:0-3125 GCA_030836435.1 Flavobacteriaceae bacterium | reverse complement strand
TGATCATTGTGTCATGGCGGAAAAGTGCAGCGCTTTGGCTAGTCGAAGGGTTGCCGATTTACCCATCAAACTTAAAAAGACCAGGGTCAAGCCCAGGAGCCTGCACTATTTCGCTGTTGAAGATAGTTTGGGAAGGCAGCGCCTGATAAAGCGCGATAAAAAGGGGCTATGGTCTGGGCTTTACGAGTTTCCGTCTGTAGAATTAGGCCCTCATGAATCGGTGACCGATGAGCTTGTTGCTGAGCTGTTCGGATCTGTTCAGCACTGGTCTATAGTCGATCAGACGCCACTTATTCACAAGTTATCGCACCAAGAATTGAGCGTGTATTTGTATAGGGTTCAGCTCGACAGAGCAGACGACAACTGCATAGAATCCCAATTGATAAAAGACTTTCCTTGCTCGGCCTTGATGCAGAAATTACTCAAGAGACTCAATTTTTATTACCTTTAATCTATGAGCGGAACATTAAACAAGGTTATGCTGATTGGCCATTTAGGAGATGATGTTAAAATGCATTATTTCGAAGGCGGAAACAGCATTGGCAGATTTCCATTAGCCACCAATGAGACCTACACCAATAAGCAAACTAACGAAAAGGTCACTAACACTGACTGGCACAACATAGTAGTGCGCAATAAGGCCGCTGAGGTCTGCGAGAAATACCTAAAAAAAGGAGATAAAGTTTATGTTGAAGGCCGCTTAAAGAATAGAAGTTGGCAAGGAGAAGATGGGCAAACGCGATACAGCACTGAAGTACACGTAACCGACTTCACCTTTTTGACCTCGAGAGAAGGGCAGTCTACCACAGCTGCAGCTTCATCGGCAACCTCAGCCTCAAGCCAGCCTTCATCGTATTCACCGCCTGCTCAAAATGCACCTGACGACGACGACCTTCCTTTCTAATCCATGAATGCCGACCCCTTTTCCAGGAAGTATTTCGCCACAACACTCTCTGCATTTCCTCTGCTGCTCGCATCAGAGATTTCTACCTCGCTGATATCTATACTCGGTTTGGTGCTGCTGCTTATGGCGTCTGCATTAATATCTGGATCTGAAGTGGCGCTGTTTGGACTAAATGCCCAAGACATGCAATGGATAAAAGCGCAAGAAACTAAACCTAGTGAGCGGGTATTGCGCCTGTTGGAGTCTCCAAAAAAGTTGCTTGCAACCATTTTGATTGCCAATAATGCCGTGAACATCGCGATTGTGTTGCTCTTCACGTCTATGTCTGATCGCTGGTTTGCCGGATCTGAGTTTTACTTCTTCGATCGCATCTCACTTCAAACCCTCATCGATATCGCCATTGCCACAGTGTTGATACTGTTGTTTGGCGAGATACTCCCTAAGATATACGCCAATAGAAACGCAGCTTCGTTCAGCTTGCGCATGTCTATGGTGCTTACGGTTCTCGATAGGCTTTTTAGCGTGCTCAGTGTGCCCATGCAAAACAGCACGGTGTGGCTAGAAAACAGGCTATCGAAGAGTAGCTCTAATATCAGTGTAGACCATCTGTCTCAGGCACTTGAGTTGGCCTCAGATTCTGATACCTCTAACGAGGAAAAACGCATTCTTGAGGGTATAGTAACCTTTGGAAATACCGATACCAAACAAGTGATGCGTCCGCGTATCGATATATTCGCCATTGCTCATGACGCACCTTTTCAAGAGGTGATTTCACAGGTCACCACCAAAGGGTATTCAAGGGTTCCGGTCTATCAAGAATCCTTAGACAAGGTTATAGGCGTTCTTTTTTTAAAAGATCTATTGCCGCATCTGGACGCCGAACAGTTCGACTGGATCTCTCTTCTTCGAGAGCCATTCTTTGTTCCGGAGAATAAAAAATTAGACGATTTACTACTTGACTTCAAGTCTCAAAAAACGCACCTGGCGGTGGTAGTCGATGAATACGGAGGAACCTCTGGCATCGTCACACTCGAAGATGTAATCGAAGAAATAGTCGGAGACATTAGTGACGATTTTGACGACGTTGATCTGATTTATTCAAAGGTCGATGAGCGCACCTATGTCTTTGAAGCCAAGACCTCGTTAAAAGACTTCTACAAGGTCATTCAAATTGAAGATCCGTCGGCTTTTGAGCAGCATAAAGGAGAATCTGAGACCTTAGCAGGATTCGTGCTAGAGATCACTAAGGCCTTCCCTAAGATAGGAGAGAACATACGATTTGAAGGTTTTATTTTTACCGTTGAAAGCCTGGATAAACGGCGATTGAAACGTCTAAAAATAAAACTACCCGCTCAACAGTGAACGGGTAGCCTTTGAATTTTAATGAGATAATCTTAATTATTCGGTATCAGCCGCATCGAGTAGTTTCTTGCTTTCGTCAATGCTTCTCAGCATAAGATCTTTGACCGCTGCTATGCGCTCTGCTTCTACTTTAAGTCTGGCCTTCTTGTCGGCTGAAAGTGGAGCTCCCTTTAGAATTTCTTCTGAGGTAAAGACTTCTCCGATATCGCCCATCCAATCCATCATCGCCTTGTGACTATTTTGCAATTCTTTCATCGCATTGGCGTAGGGGCTGTCAGGATTTTGATCCGCCAAGGGCTTCAGCCTATCAATTAAAAGTGAAATCTCTCCCATTTTCGGCATCACCTCGTCGTGAACGGCCATTACAGCTTTCATCGAATAGGTGTCATCCTCCTCGTAAATCGAGTCCTGATTTTCGCTCGTATTCTTTGCTTTATTCGTGCAAGAAATCACGGTTAAGCTGAGCGATAATAGCAGCAAGAATGCCTTAGTCTTCATTTACCTGTTTTGATTAATTGATTTTGACCTCCTCAATGGTGAAATCTACCGTTTGAGGGCCTAGATTTTGAGACACCACATGCGGAATGAGTAATCCCGAAACTTCTTTGTAATCACCGAATGAAGTAGACTGGCTAATGGTTTGCCCTTGCATTTCTTGGGTGGTCACTTGCTTTAGCTTCAGACCGGTCTCGGTATCGTAGTAAGCAACACGGTTTTCGCTTACTTTCACCACATAGGCTGGTCTGTCGTCTACCATTTCTATACCCGTTAGGCTCAGTTCTGCATTTGGATTATTTAGCCAAACAAGTTCAGAGACCAGTGCCGCATCTTCTGCAACACTTTTCTTTTGGGTGTCGTC
>JAURPW010000026.1:0-5140 GCA_030836435.1 Flavobacteriaceae bacterium | reverse complement strand
GTCTAGAAACCGCACTTCACCTGTGGCGACATCGTACATGGCACCTATGATTTTAATGGCGCCTTCTTTTTCCATCGACCGCAAGACGTTCGAATAGGTTCGAACGTTTTGAACGGTAAGCCTTACATTTTCGAGAGCTACGGCATCTACAAAGGAAGCGTTCTTTGAAGTGCGCTTTTCGGGATCTTTAGGTTCTTTTATGTTTTGAATCGCTGGATTGATCTTAGCGAGCAAGGCAGTCAGATTACCTAGCTCTGCTTTGTCGCAGGCTCCTTTGACTGCCCCGCATGAGGTGTGTCCCAGCACTACGACGAGCTTAGCTCCTGCAATTTTACATCCGAACTCAAGACTCCCTAACATGTCTTCATTAATAATGTTACCGGCAACTGTAGCCCCAAAAACATCCCCAATCCCTTGATCAAATATGAGCCTTATCGGGACTCTTGAGTCGATACACCCAAGTATACAAGCGAAGGGATACTGTCCAGTAGCCGTTGCTTTCACTTGAGTAGCAAATTCTCTTTTTGTCTTAATGCCTTGAAGAAAACGCTGATTACCGTTTTTCAAAATTTGAATGGCTGTTTCAGGAGTTATTTTAGACTGAGCTTCAGCAGTTAGAGTATGCATTAATTAGAATAGAGGATTAATTCATAAATATATAACAATATAAATCTATCCCTAGTAGCTCAGCTTAATTTTACGCAATTCACGATCTTTCATCCATCCTGTTTGCCCGTTGGCTAGTCGAACCTCTGTGAATTCTTGAAAATTGCCTAAGACTTGTACTTTGGTTCCTTCATGCAGCTCGAAAATAACGGGCGCCTCTTGTTTAGGCTCAGTGAGTACTAAAACACGGGGTTCAAACACTATGGCCGAAGTATTGTTTTCCATAAGTGTCTTTGCCTTAAAGGTTAAGCCGTATAAGGTCAGTGAAAGCAAGTAGAATGTGATTGAAGACCTCCACCACATTTTTCGCTTTTTAAGTCTGTATACGAGGTATAGTGATAGGCCAAGTGCGCCCAAAACGATTGAAATGGCTCCCCATGCTTTAAGCGGAATGAACGCAAAAAGGCTATTTACAACACGCTGACCCAAGGGTAAGGGCAAGGGATCTATTTTGTCTAAGCGCTGATTTTCTGCAAAAGTTAGGTTGTTCAGAATGCGTTCGTTTCCCGGATCTATGAGTAGTCCGCGTTCGTAGTACAAGATGCTGGCCGCGGTGTTTTTATTCTTTAAATAGGCATTGCCCAGGTTTAGATAGAGCTCAGCAGAGTGAACCCCTTCGGCGAGTATCGTCTGAAAATAGGTAATGGCCTCATCGTAGCGTTCAGCTATGTATGCTTCGTTTCCTTGCGCAAAGAGCTGCTCGTATTTTTCGGTCTGCGCATGAGCCGCAGTAAGAGAAATAGAGAGCAGTATTACTAGGCTAATCTTAAGTGCTTTCATGACGCCTTAGCTTTAGATAGAATGAGCTGAATAAGTTTATTTAGTCGCTCTAAATCTGCCTTCACATCACTGCTGCTAGCAGGGCTGTAGCGGATTAAATTGACCTTGTTTATCAAGTCGGCGATTTCTTGTACGGTCGAAGGCTCGAGCGCGATTGGCTCAAGCATGCGCTTTATTTGAGGCTCAGATGATCCTCTAATTGACTCTTTGATCACTAGCGAAAGTGCGTGATCTAGGGTTTTCGAGAGGGATTCGTAGAACAACTCATTTTGACCCCTTGAAGCTGCTTCTTCGGTTTCTCTCAGTAGTAGCTTTAGGCGTTTTTGGTAGGATTTCTTTAGTGATCCTGATGCATTGAGTCGCGCCTTCTGATACAATCTAGCGCTGAGTCCGATAATTAAGGCGATCAGAATGAAACTCAATACAAGAGCTAGGTGAACAAGATTACCCGCCCAGGCTTGTGAATCAATGGGCTCGAATGTGCTTGTAAATGCGTTAGAGACGAATGCGTTTTGCACACTCAAGGTGCTTGGTGTGTTCGTCACGGCCTCCGAAGGTGTTGAGGTGCTTGAGGTTGAGCGTACCGGCCCATTTTCAACGCTAATGCTTAATGGTGCAGAGGAAAGGCTAACATAACGTTCTTTTTCGGGGTCGAAATAGGTGAAGTTGAGGGTGTTTACCGGATAATTTCCGACGTACCTAGGAACCACTGTATACGTTTGACTGACGGCGCCTTTCATTCCAGCAGCAGAAACAGTAACCTCGTCGTTAAACTCAGGCTCGTATTGCTCAAGAGAAGACGGAAGGTTAAGCTCAGGAAGTTTCAAGAGCTTAAGGTTACCCGCTCCGGATACCTTGACCTCAATTTGAAGCGATTCGTTGGCATCTAGGGTAGTTTTGTTTGCTGTGGTCTCAAAATTGAAGCTGCCTACGGCCCCACTAAAATTCTGGGGTCTATCTGCGCTAGGTAAGGCCTTTACGTTGAGCACCGAAGATCCTGCTGAGACTACTTTAGTGGCCGATCGCATAATAGGATCTCCAAAGAAATCGCGCCTTCCGGTTGGAATCTGAACGTATAATTCCAGCGAAAAAGGCTCAATGGGCAATTCGCCCGATTTTTGCGGATAAAGCACTACTTGCTTCAGGTCTACCGCATTAAAGAGTTCATTCTTATAGGTAGTTTTTCGCGTTTCGTATTCGTTTATCGGAATATCTTGACTCCAGAAATTGTTGTAAGAGGGATTATCAACGGGCACAAAATTGTTGATGTACACTTGTGGCGAAAAGTACAAGGTATAGGTAACCAGAACCGCCTCGTTCTCATAAGGGCTGGGCTTAGAGATAGAGGCGACTAAATACAGACTTTCGTTGGCCACATCTTGGGCCGTCTTTGGCGCATTCGGATTGGCCACTGCGGCCGTTACTTCAACGCGCTTTTCTTCTGTAGCATAGCGCTCACCCCCTATGGTAATGTACGCCGGTTTAATGCTAAGCGTTCCTTGTTTTTTTGGCTTTAAGACATAGGTATATGACCTTGAGAAGCTGCGCTTGCCGTTGATCCATGAAGAACTCGTTGACTGTGAAGGACCCATGAGCACCTCGAAATCGCTAAAGGCCGGAGGCTCAAAAAGGTCACCATCTTTATTCATCTCAAACGAAACCCTAAGGCGTTCGTTTAGACCAAGTCGATTTTTGCTGAGCACCACTTCAAATTGGGTCTGCTCTTCTTGGGAAAAACCGAGAAGAGAGACCGTTAAGAGTGCCATAAAAAGCCTTAGTCGAAACATTACCAATCTTTTTCTACTTTCAATTTACGCCCTTGTATTTTTTGGGCATTCATTTTTTCTTGGACTTTATTCTCTTCGTTTTGAAGCGCTTGTAAAAGCGCCTCTATTTGTTGCTTCGAGAGTTCTTGGGGCTGAGGGTTGTTTTGTTGAGGCTGATTTTCTGGCTTTCTGCCGCGCTCTTCTTTTTGATCGCCGTCTCCCTTTTTCTGTTCTTCTTTTTCTTTTTGGTTTTCTCCGGATTCATCAGACTGATCTTCTTTAGACTCAGAATCTCCTTGATTCTCTTGGTTTTCTCCGTTTTCTCCTTCGTTCTGCTGATCCTGCTGCTGGTCTTCTTGATCCTGCTGCTGGTCTTGGTCTTGCTGCTGATCTTGGTCTTGGTTTTGATCTTGATTCTGCTGCTGGTCTTCGAGCATTTTCTTGGCTAGCGCATAGTTGTAGCGTGTTTCATCGTCGTCAGGATTGCGTTTTAGGGCCTCCTTGTACGCTTGAACAGCATTTTCGTACTCTTTTCGCTTCATGTACACATTTCCGATGTTGTGAAATGCCTGGTGCTCTATAGATTCGTCTTTAGATTTAACACTTGCAGCCTTGTAATGGCCGAACGACTCCTCCGCAGCCCCTTGCTTAAATAGTGTGTTGCCTAGGTTATAGTCTGAAACGGCATTTAAGGTGTCTATGGCGCTTGCCGTGCGAAAGGCCCTTTCGGCTTGGACCGGATCATTTTTATCAATAAACGAAACCCCTTCATAGGTGTTTTTGATGCTCTCTTTTCGCAGCTCTTGGCTAAATGCACTGCTCAACGAGGCTAAGAGGACGACGATGAACCAATTTGATCTATTCATTTTCTCCAATTTTTGAAGCGCCAAAGAAGGCTTTTAGACTTTCTTTCTAGTATTGCGGTATCCACAAAAAGTAACAACAACGCTAGGCCTACAAACCATTGAAATTGGTCCTTATAGGCCGAATAGGTCTGAGTTTCAAAGGCCGTTTTGTCTAATTGATCAAGAAAAGACTTGAGTTCAGCAATGGCTAATTCGGTGTCAGTTGATTCAATGAAGGTACCATTAGTTTCTTCAGCTAATAGCTTTAAAAACGCGTCGTTGCGCTTAGATATGACTACGTTGCCTTCGTTGTCTTTTTTGAAAGTAATTCCTCTGCCGCTTGTGTTTTCAGGGATTGGAGCACCTTCAGGAGTGCCCAGGGCTATACTCACTATGTAAATAGACGCCTCTTCTGCAATAGATACGGCGGTTTCAATTCCGGCTTCACTGTGATCTTCTCCATCTGAAAGTAATACCAAGACCTTGCTTGTAACCCCCTGCCGGTCATAAAACGTAGCCGCCAGTTTAACCGCCTCATTGATGGCTGTTCCTTGAGAAGACATCATGTCTGTATTTACTCCTCTGAGAAACATCTTTGCAGCCCCGTAGTCGGTGGTGATGGGAAGTTGTGGGAAGGCCGTAGCCGCATAGGTGATCATTCCTATTCGGTCTCCTGTAAGCTGATTGAGCGTTTCAGAAACAATACGCTTGGCCTTTTCGATTCGATTGGGAGCGATGTCTTCTGCCAGCATACTCTTAGAGACATCAATGGCGAATACGATGTCTACACCTTCTCTTTTTACGGTTCCCAGTTGGGTTCCGATTTTAGGATTGGCCAAAGCAACAAACAATAGCGCTATGGCGACAAAAAACAGTATAAACTTCACCACAGGCCGCACCGCAGAGCGCTCTGGAGCCAGTCGCTCTAACATGAGACTACGTAGCTCTTTATTGGGCTGAGCGCTGCTTAAAACCCTTTTTTGCCACCATCGCTTGTAACCGAATAGCAGCAGCAAAAAGGCTAGCGCTAAAAGGCCGTAGTTCAGATAATATGGAGCGTCTAACAAGATCACGACAGGGCTT
>JAURPW010000025.1:0-6711 GCA_030836435.1 Flavobacteriaceae bacterium | reverse complement strand
TCTCTCAAAAAACTAATTTATCTCTCTTAAAGCTAGAAATGTTATTTAAATATTCTTCAAATTATTCATACTCAAATTACAAAAAGTTATTGCAAACTATAAAGGCGACCGTGTTGGTTCGCCAAGGGTTTTTGAAAGACCATACTGCAGATCAACTTGCTGAGACAATAGGAATCACAAATAGAATTAATCTTCATAATTATTTAAAAAAATTCTTTTTTACCTCTGTACAAAAGGTTAAGAAAGAATGGCAAGATCATGTTAAGGAAAATCCCTAGAAACGTAAATTTTTCGTCAAACGTTGTGGATTTTAGTTTAAGTTTGCGCGCTTTTGCATCTAGCATATGAACCACAACCTTTAGATCTTTTCTGCTTAGATCACATTGAAAACAAAGCAGTTGCGAGACGAAAAAAGAAAGTTTCTTTTTGTCTCTAAATGGGGCGATTCACTCGATGTCGCCTACGGAGTACATCAAGAGGGCCACAAGGTACTCATGTATATTGCCGATAAACGCTCTCGGGAAATTGGTTTCGGATTTGTCAAGAAAACCAATGACTACCATAAACATATCGATTGGGCAGACATCATCGTGTTTGACTATACCGGATTCGGGGCAGAAAGCGATGCCCTGAGAAAGACGGGGAAAATTGTTTTTGGCGGATCCACCTACACTGATGAGCTTGAGCTCGATCGAAATTTTGGCCAAGAAGAGCTGAAACGGCACGGCGTAAAGACACTTCCGTTCAAAGAATTCGAAAGCTTTCAGTCTGCGGTTCAGTACATTGAAAAAAACCCCGACGCCTATGTGATTAAGCCAGGCGGAGAAACCCAAGAACTCAAACAACTGCTTTTTGTAGGACAAGAAGAAAATGGAGACGACGTCATTCGCATGCTCAAGGCCTATGAAAAGTCTTGGGGCAATAACTTCGGAGCCTTTCAACTGCAGCGCAAGGTGAAAGGAGTTGAAGTGGCCGTAGGAGCCTTTTTTAACGGCAACACCTTTTTGCCTCCCTACAACATCAGTTTTGAGCACAAGAAACTATTCCCCAATGAATTGGGGGTTTCTACCGGTGAAATGGGTACGAGTATGTTTTGGGCAGAAGAGTCGGTGCTCTTCGAGCGCACCCTTAAAAAGCTAGAGCCTTCACTCAGAGAGCAGAACTTTAGGGGGCACATAGATATCAATTCGATTGTGAATCACAACGGAATTTATCCGCTCGAGTTTACTTCGCGCTTTGGCTATCCGCAGGTGCATATTCAGCGCGACGGACTGCTCACCCCCTTCTCGAAGGTGCTCTGGGATACCGCTGCCGGGGCGCATGTGACCTTCAGCTCGCGCATTGGATTTCAGGTGGGTGCCTACATGGTAGTACCCCCCTTTCCATATGACGATCCGAAAAGCTTCAGGCTCTTCTCCAAAGATTCGGTGGTCATCTTTAAGAAGCCCAATGAGGTGGGCATACATCCGATCAATGTGAAAAAGGTAAACGGACATTGGCTGGTAACCGGCGACCGCGGAATCGTCACCCTAGTTACCGGTCAAGGAACCACCATGAAGGAGGCGCAAAAGCACATGTACAACCGCATTTCGAACCTGCTCATCAATAACTCCTATTACAGAAACGACATTGGTGACAGGTGGACCGAAGATTCCGACAAACTGAGATCATGGGGGTATCTGTAAAGACGGCACAGCTGGTCAACATCGAGCTTTCTCAGCGCGATATTCGCTCTCTATACCCCTCAGACTGGGCGGCCATTCTTGAGCCTCAATGGCTGCATTTGCGCAAAACCGCAGAGGTCTACGCTTTGTACACCGGTGAAAGCCTAAAATGCATCGGTATTATTTTTCCAGATGAACTTCCGGCGCTTTCGCCCATAGAATCCGCCGTTCAATTGCGCTTTGAAGACTACGATTACTTGGGCTACTTGTTCACTCCAGAGGCCGAGCGAGGCAAAGGATGGGGTACGTTGTGGATGAAAAAACTACTCGAAAAGCAGGCCTACCCGAAGCTCTGGCTATCTATTGAATCTAAGGAACTCGAGTACTTCTATGGAAAACTAGGCTTCAAACCCGCTGACCTAAAGGGCTCGGTAGCGGAGGAGTACATATTGTATTACGAATAAGTCCCAACTAAAGGGCGGCTAGACCCTCAATGTGATTACACACTCCTTTTATAACCGCAGCCACTTGACTGTGCTCTATTAAGAAGGCGTCGTGCCCGTGGGGTGAATAAATCTTGAAGTGATCTACCTTTTTTCCGAGTGCCTTTAATTGTTCGACGGTTTTGTCGTCTTCGGCCGGAATAAAGAGTAAATCAGAGCTAATCGTCACTAAATAAAAACGCGTATTTAAGGGGGCTAAACGCATGGCGAAACTCTCCCCATCAGGCACAGCATTAATTTGGCGCAAAATCTGATTAAGGTGCCGGTAGGCCTTCGCATGAAAGCGAACCGAGAGCGCATCTCCGTGGTAATCGAGCCACGACTCCACTGCGTACTTCGAGCTGCGTCGCTCGCGCTGAAAACGGGCGTCGAACGATTGCGGACTGCGGTAGCTCAACATAGCCAGTTGGCGCGCCAATTTGAGGCCCCAGTCGCTGTTTTCTTGAAGCAGTCGCTCTTGAATGTGGCAGTGCGCGATGATCCAGTCGGTAGACTTCCAGTCGGTAGCGATGGGCACAAAATGCCTGAAATCGATGCGGTTTTGGGTGAGCATGCTCCAGGCGATGCCTCCGCCCACCGATCCGCCGATAAACAAATCAACGGTTTGAATGCCCAGCTGCTCTAGGCCCAGCAGAAAAATCAGGGCGACATCAGTAGCCGTTAGTTGAATGTGATCTTCAAAGAAGAAGTTATCGTATCCATTACCCGGAATATTGAAACAGAGCACGGCGGCCTTGTTTGTGTCTATGGCCTTCTCAGGGCCCACGATTTCACTCCACCAGCCTTGCTCTCCGGTCAAGGTCGAATTGGCGGTAAGCGCGTGATTCACCAAAATCAGGGGAGCCTCAAAAAGCGGCTTACCAAAGAGCTCATAGCTCAGCGGAAAAGGCCCGAGAGACACCCCTGATAGTGTAGTGAATGCAGGTATGGTTAACGTCTGAAGCATAGATCGGCTAGGCCTTGATTGCGCGTGCTAGATCGTCAATGAGGTCTTCTACGGCCTCTAGGCCCACCGACAAGCGAATAAGATCTGGAGTAACTCCTGTAGAAGCTTGCTGGTCTTCGGTTAACTGCTGATGCGTAGTGGATGCCGGATGCACAATAATCGATTTAGAATCGCCAAAATTAGCGGCAATTTTAAACAACTGCGTGGCATCGGTTAGTTTTTTGGCCGCGGCGAATCCGCCCTTTAGTCCAAAAGTGAGCAGCCCGCTCACCCCTTCTGGCAAATACTTCTGTCGCAGCTGTTGTTGACGCTCGTCTTTGGCTCCCGGAAAGTTCACCCAGGCCACCTCATCTTGCTGGGCAAGCCATGAGGCCAACTTTAGCGTATTCTCGCTGTGCTTTTTTATGCGCAGCGAAAGCGTTTCTAGCCCCTGCAGAATATGAAAGGCATTAAGAGGGCTTAGTGCCGATCCAAAGTCGCGCAGTCCTTCGATGCGCACTTTTGCAATAAAGGCGGCAGGGCCCAAGGCCTCGTGATAGACCAAGCCGTGGTAGCCTGGAGAGGGTTGGGTAAATTCTTCAAATTTTCCGCTTGACCAGTCAAAGGTTCCGGCGTCGATGATGGCGCCTCCGAGCGCTGTACCGTTTCCGTTAATGTATTTGGTCAGTGAATGAATGACTATGTTGGCTCCGAATTTGATCGGATTCAATAGGGCCGGCGTCGGCACTGTATTATCGACGATCAATGGAATCTTGTGTTTGCGGGCTATTTCAGCCACACCTTCGATATCCAGTACATCGAGCTTTGGGTTTCCGATAGACTCCAAGAAAATCGCTCGTGTGTTGGGCTGAATAGCCGCCTCAAAGTGACTCAAATCGCTAGGGTCTACAAAGGTAGTGGTGATACCCAGTCTAGGTAGGGTGACCCCGAGCATGTTATAGGTTCCGCCATACACACTGTTTGAACAAACGATGTGCTCGCCACTTTTCAGTAGGGTTTGCAGCGTTGTTGCCACCGCAGCAGTCCCTGAAGAGGTAACTACTGCGGCAATACCGCCCTCTAGGGCAGCAAGGCGTTCTTCGAGTACCGCATTAGTCGGATTGGTTAGCCGCGTGTAAATGTTTCCCGACTCACTGAGGTTAAACAGCGCCGCCGCGTGATCGGTTGAATCAAAGCGGTAAGCGGTAGATTGGTAAATCGGAACAGCGATGGTCTTTCCATGCTGAGACAGGTCGTGACCGGCAGTTAGGGCCAGCGTTGACAAATGGTGATGTGCACTCATTACGATGTAATTTTTTTAGGTTAATACTGAAATGAGGCAACTGCTAAAAAGAAAAGATGGGCGGCCGTAAAATGGCTTGCATCGTTATCTCTCCCTTGCGGGGTAGAATGTAGCACCTTCTCGTAAGAACGAGGGTTGCTAAGGCTTCATAGGGTCTAATCCCTTCACCTTTCTTGATAACAATTACATCATGTGAATGAACGGCACAAATATGAGTGCAAATTCGACAACTTCCAAATGCATCTGAAAAAAAGATGCGATTAGGCAGAGTTTCTAGAAGCATTGATGTTTCCGAACATCGAACGGGTGACCATCTTCTCGTACCACTCCCGGCGCTCTGGGTCTTTGGTTAGAGCCACGCGCTGAAGCGCGTACTGCTGAATGGTGAGCAGCGGATGTACGATGCCCTCTCGAAGCTGAATAGACGCCTTATTGGCTCGCTCATTCTCGAGCAGGGTGCTAAACCCACTAAGTTCGAGCACAAGGGCTTTGGAGCGCGTATACTCCTGGTGAATTTGAGACCAAAATTCGCCGAATCGCTCGTTCTTGGCCATGTATGAGGTCAGTTCAAACTGAGACTTAGTCAAGCTCATCATCGAGTTGGCGATGAGCGTTCTGAAGAATGCATTGTTCTGATACAATCGCTTTACACGATCAAAGTCTCCGTTCTTTTTGAACGATTCAAGGGCGTATCCCACCCCGTAGAAGCCAGGTACATTTTGACGCAATTGGCTCCAGCTGCCCACAAACGGAATGGCGCGCAGGTCTTCAAACTTGAACTCCTTCTTTTGTCCTCTTTTAGCGGGCCGGCTTCCAATATTGGTTTTGGCATAATAGGGCAAGGTGGTCATTTCTTGCAAGTAGGGCAAGAACAACTCGTGGTTCTTGAATGCCACGTAGGCGTCGTATGAGACTTGAGCCAAGGTTTCAAGGGTTTCTCGATCTTCAGCGCTCAAGTTGTTTTCTCCCCTTGCAAACAGCTGGTTCTTAATGCCCGAGCTCAGCAATTGTTCTAGGTTGTATTGAGAAGACTCTAAGGTTCCAAAGTTTGAACTGATGGTTTGCCCCTGAACGGTGAGTTGGATGTCGTCTGCTTGAATCTGCTCGCCCAACGAAGCATAGAATTCGTGGGTGCGGCCGCCGCCTCTGGCCGGCGGCCCACCCCTTCCGTCAAAAAAGGCTACGCTTACCCCAAATTCAGTCGAGAGTAGACTCAATGCCTCTTTGGCGCTGTAAATACCCCAGTTGGCCATAAAGTATCCGCCGTCTTTGGTTCCGTCTGAAAAACCGAGCATAACTGTCTGCTTCATACCCCTTGATTCTAGATGGGCCCGGTAGCTAGCGTTTGAATACAGCGCCCTCATAATATCTGGGGCGGCACGCAAATCGTCTACCGTTTCGAATAACGGAATGATGTCTAGCGAAGGGTTGGACCATCCGCATAGTCTAATAAGCGCATAGAGTTGTAATAGATGCTCAAGCGACTGGCAATTGCTGATGATGTAGCGATTCGATCCGCGCTCACCGTTTCGCTGCTGAATCTCACGCATCACTGAAATACTCTCCAAAGTTTGGGCCGTTATCTCATTGGCATCAAAAAGAGCTGGATCAACTGATCCTTCTACACGCGTCAGCAGCTCAAGGCGTTGCTCAAGGCTTAACTCTTGATAGCTGTGCTCTTTTAACGCCCCTATGGTTGCACGCACCTTTGGGTGGTTGATCACTTCTAAAAACACCCCTTCATGCACTCGGGAATCTTGACGTATATCAAGGCTTGCGAAATGGTATCCAAACAGCTTCACCTTATCAATCAGATCTAGCACTAGGTCTAGATAAAACCCGTTGTGGTCTTCCTTTAAGTCGTTTGCAATGTGCTCAAGCCCCTCAGTCAGTTCATCTAATGAAACGGGTGTTTTCTTTGGAAAGAACAAGGTGTAATACAGCGCCGTTTCAAGCGCCTCCACTTTCTGAAGAACGCCATCAAAGGTCAGCCTAGTCTTCAGAAAGCGCAATTCGCGGTAGTAGTTTCTCAAGATGTGGTGACGCAGTGTCTCCGCCGTCTTGAGGGTAATCTCGGGTGTCACGTAAGGGTTTCCGTCGCGATCGCCTCCTGGCCAAAATCCGAAGTCAAAGACGGTGTGATCTATGGGCTCGTTTTGGAAAATATTTTTTCTCAAGTAGCTCGCAATCGCTCCTGCCGAATGGTAAAAGACATTTTCGAGATACCAAATGAGGCTGTGCGCCTCGTCAAGCGGAGTGGGCTTCTTCTTGTTGTAGAAGCGTGTAAGCCCCAACTGATCGAGCAGCTGTTTAATC
>JAURPW010000024.1:0-5890 GCA_030836435.1 Flavobacteriaceae bacterium | reverse complement strand
GCGCTTCAACTATGAATATCATGATTAGCCCACGAGGCCCTATGTTCTTGGCAGACACGGCCATTAACATTGACCCTAGTGCTGAAGAACTAGCCGAAATTGCCGTAATGACCGCAAAAGAAGTGCGGGCGTTCGGATTCGAGCCTATTATTGCCATGCTCTCTTTCTCAAACTACGGATCATCGAAGCATCCGCAGGCCAAAAAGGTGAAAGAGGCAGTGAGACTGCTGCATCAGAATCATCCCGATCTGGTTGTAGACGGCGAGATTCAGGCCGATTTTGCGCTCAATCAAGACATGGGTGCCAACACCTTTCCGTTTTCTAAGCTGGCAAATCGCCGTGTAAACACCTTAGTTTTCCCAAATCTAGACGCGGCTAACATCACTTATAAGCTCTTGAAAGAATTGCACGGAGCCAAGTCAGTTGGCCCGGTAATGCTAGGCCTTGAGAAACCGATACACATTTTGCAGTTGGGCGCCAGCGTAGAAGAGATTGTCAACATGACGGCTATAGCGGTTATAGACGCGCAGTTGAGAGAAAAAATGAGGTAAATTGCTTTTATGATTACGCAGCTTTCAGGAAAATTAGTAGAGAAAAGCCCCACCCATGTGGTGATAGACTGTGGCGGAGTAGGGTACCACCTCGACATTTCGCTGCACACCTACCAGCAGCTATCAGACCAGGAGCATCAGCGGCTGTTCACGCACCTTCAGATCAAAGAAGATGCCCATAGTTTGTTTGGATTCAGTACCACTTTTGAGCGAGCCGTATTTAGATTATTGCTCTCGGTAAGCGGAATAGGAGCAAATACCGCACGTACCATGCTCTCCTCTCTAGCCCCTGAGGAGATCTTGGAGGCTATTGTCAACGAACAAGCTCAAAAGATTCAGGCCGTTAAGGGTATCGGACAAAAGACCGCCCAGCGCGTGATTATTGATTTGAGAGACAAAGCTGTAGTGATGATGCACGATCAGCCCGACATGCCCATGCAAAGCCGTGCAAGTCTCGCTCAGGTTGACGAAGCTTTGGCAGCTCTAGAGGTGTTAGGTTTTTCTAGAAAAGTGATTCAAAAAGTAGTTGAACGCCTCGCCAAAGAACAGCCCGATAGTACGGTGGAGGAGTTGATTAAAAACACCTTAAACGCACTTTGATTCTAAGCAGAGCGCATCAGATTGTACTTATCCTCTGTATCTCCTTTCTGGTCTTGGTGCAGAAAGCTAATGCGCAAAAGCTTCCCTCAATACTTCCGTATCCTCTCGAAGAAGTATACGATTACGATCCGTTGAATCAGCGATTTGTAAAACGCCAAACCCTAGCTGAACAGACTTCAGGCTATCCGCTGTACCTATCGCTCACAGAGTTTTATGAGGCCCTGAGAAGACAGGCGCTCAAAGCGAATTTTCAGCAAAAAACGGCCGCACTATCAAAATCAAACGATACGATTAGAGGCGCGCGAAAAGACCTTTTGCCCACCTACTATGTCAATTCTGACTTTTTTGAGTCGATTTTTGGAGGTAATACGATAACGGTGGCTACTAGCGGAGGCTTCAACTTTGATACAGGAGCCTTGATACAGCGCACCGAAAACCCAGCCTTAGCCGTGCGCAACCAGCGTTCTACCATTCTAGACATTGATCAGCAGTTTGATTTTAATCTAAATGCGCAGGTTGGAGAACGACTCAATATTAGCGCGGCCATAGATAGCCGATCGACCTTCAATTTTGAGAACCTCTTCAAGCTAACCTATACGCCTAACGAAGACGACTGGCTAAGAAATCTAGAATTCGGAAATGTGAACTTACCCCTTCGAAGTAGTCTGCTTTCAGGGGCACAGAATGTGTTTGGTGTTCGCAGCGACTTTCAGTTTGGTAGAACGCGCGTTTCAGCGGTTTATGGTGAACAGCGCTCTCAGCGTTCTTCGGTGCGCAGTGAAAATGGTAACGTCGTTAATCGGTTTGAGCTCAGCGCTCTAGATTACGAAGAAAATACCCACTTTTTCTTAGCCCATTTTTTTCGCGACACCTACGATCAGGCACTGGCAAACTATCCGTTCATCGCAAGCCCTGCTCAGATTACACGCATTGAAGTGTGGGTTACCAATAGACAGCAACAAACCGACAACGTGCGCAGTATCATTGCGTTTCAAGATTTGGCAGAATCTGTTCCTGAGAATGTCTCGTTTAATGCCCCGGAGGCCTTTTATACTGGTCAAAATCTGCTTCCTGATAATGCTGCAAATTTTCTAAACCCTGCCTTGATTGGTGCATCTGGGCTTTCAGCCGAGATTCGAGCTCCAAGAGCCAACGTGGGCACCATTAATGTGCTCGGCCAACGGCTGACCAATGGAATCCATTTCACCAACTTGAGCAATGCCCGCAAACTAGAGGAAGGGGTGAATTATACCTTCAATCGGCAACTGGGGTATATCTCCTTGAATCAACCCTTGGCAACCGATGAGGTTTTGGCTGTGGCCTTTCAGTATACCTATAATGGAAAGGTTTATACCGTCGGCGAATTTTCAAACGACAACACATTAACTGCTGATCAAACCTTAGTGTTGAAGCTGCTAAAGAGCACGATAACGCGCGTAGAAGATCCTATATGGGACTTGATGATGAAAAATATCTATGCGGTTGGAGCCTTCGGATTGCGCCCCGATGACTTTCAGATGCAGTTGTTTTACAACGATCCGAGCCCGAGAAACTTTTTAACCAAGGCCAGTGAAGACTTGCCATGGCCCAGTAATTTTGAAAATCAGAGCCTGCTGCGCATTTTTAATTTTGACCGACTCGATGCCTATGAGAATTTGGCAGAACAAGGTGATGGTTTCTTCGACTTTGTTGAGGGAGTTACCGTTGATGCCGCTAATGGAAGGGTCATCTTCACCAAGGCCGAACCTTTCGGTTCATTTTTATTTGAGCAGCTTCAATCTAGCGGGTCTGAAGACTCTCAAGACGTTAGTAGCTACAACGCCAACCAGCGAAAATTCGTGTACAGAAGTCTTTACGCCCAAACCAAGGCTGCGGCTCAGCAAGACGCCAGTGCCAATCGTTTTGCACTAAAGGGCTCGTTTGCCGATAGCCAGTCGAATACCCAAAATAGAATTCCTTTGGGGGTGCTTTATGCTGTTCCCGGATCGGTGCAGGTCACCGCAGCAGGTCGATTGCTTACAGAGGGCATCGATTACCGGGTAGACTACTCCACGTCGACGGTTGAATTACTCGATCCGAGCTTGGCCTCAGGGGCTATTCCCGTTCAGGTCACCGCTGAAGACGCGGGTCAACTGGGCCAACTGACGCGCCGCTTTTTTGGACTTACGGTAGATCATTACTTCTCTGATGACCTTCAAGTCGGCGGCGCCCTGCTCAACCTGAGGGAACGCCCCTTAACGCAGAAAGCGGCATACGGAGTAGAACCCATAAACAACACTATGCTTGGCGCCTCCTTGCGCTACAGAAAGCAGCTCCCTTTCTTGACCCGTTTGATCAATCAGTGGCCTACTATTGATACCGAGGCGCCCTCCGAATTAGTGATTGAAGCTGAGGTGGCTGCTTTGATACCAAGTGCTCCGTCTAACACCTCATTCAATCAAGAGATCACTAGCTACATTGACGATTTCGAAGATACCCAGCAATTTATTGACCTCACCGAGCCTCGAGAATGGGTGCTTTCAAGTAACCCGTTTGGAGAGACCGGCCTTCAGGCTATGCGAAATAGAGCCCGTTTGGCCTGGTATACCATAGACCCCATTTTCTATGGGCGCACTAGGCCTTCAGAAATTACAGAAGCCATGCTAAATGACGACAGCATGAGGCGTGTGTTTATAACCGAGGTTTATCCAGAGACCGATGTGGTTCAGGGTCAAACCGCCGTGCAGCGCACCTTTGACATGGCCTATTTTCCAAACGAGCCTGGCCCTTATAATACCGATGCCGATTTCAATCCGCTGGCCACTGCAGATCGCTGGGGCGGAGCTATGCGCGCAATCGCCACCACAAACTTCGAGCAGGCCAATATAGAGTACCTGCAGTTTTGGATGATGCATCCGCTAGAACCGGGAGACTTAAGCACGGGTAAACTGCTCATCGATTTGGGAAATCTTTCTGAAGATATTCTGCCCGATCAGGCCTCGCAGTTTGAAAACGGCCTTAACCAGCAGGCTAATTCGGTGACTTTTGGAAAGGTTCCTGAGCGAAATGCCCTGATCTATAATTTCGACAATGAGGCTTCATTAAGGGCGATTCAAGATGTGGGTCTTGATGGGTTAGACGATGCCGAAGAGGAGTTTATTTATCCAGGCCCAGCTGCCGATCCTGCTCGTGATAACTTCCAAAACTACCTAGAAACCCAAGGAACAATAGTCGAGCGCTATAAGTTCTTTAACAATACTCAAGGCAATTCTCCCGTGGAGTCTGGTGACAGCACAAGAGGGGCTACAGTACTGCCCGACGTAGAAGATGTAGACCGCGATTTTGCCATGAATACCGTCGAAAGCTTCTTTCAATACGAGATCCCCTTAAGTTCGGTCGTGACCGAGTCTATGCCCTATGTGACTACGGTTAGGGCTCCCGAAGATTCCAACGGTTCGGTTTGGGTGCAGTATAAGATACCCCTCAGAGACTTCACTAAGGCGGTCGGAGGTATTATTGATTTTAGGTCTATACCCTTTATCCGCATGTATCTTCAAGGCTTTAATGAGCCTGTTGTGTTGCGATTTGCCGGCATAGATCTTATTCAGGGCAGTTGGCGGATCTACGATAAGCCGCTAGAGGTAGACGAACCGCTTGTTCTGTCTTTAGCCTCGGATATAGAGATCGGAGCAGTGAACATCGAAGAAAACAGCAACCGAAGCCCTATTCCGTATGTATTACCCCCCGGTGTGAGTAGAGAGCGGCTCAACAACACGAACACCATCGTAAGGCAAAATGAACAATCGTTAAGTGTGAATATAAGGGCCCTTAAGCCTTTAGAGCGCAAGGCGGTCTTCAGAAGGGTGCAGTTTGATATGCGACGCCACGATAGGTTGCAGTTATTTGTGCATGCCGAGACTTCAACCGCCGCTACTCCCGATCAGGCATTAACCGCCTTCATGCGCATAGGAACCGACTACAGCGACAATTTTTACGAGATACAGTGGCCGCTTCGCTTTACGCCTTACGGAACCGTTGATCCTCAACTCATCTGGCCCGATGAGAATGAACTCGACCTAGATCTGAGCGATTTAAGTCGTGCCAAGTCGCTACAGCTGTCCAGTGGATCGCTAGATCACACCGTCGAATTTGAACGCTATTCAGTAAGGGTTAGGGGAAACCCCTCTATCGGTAGGGTAAGCTCGGCAATGTTGGGCCTTCGCAATGAGCGATCGCCCGTCTCTCTGGACACCGAGATTTGGTTTAACGAGTTTCGATTATCGGGCATTAATCACCGCGGCGGATGGGCCGCTACCGCTAATGCTCAACTAAATCTATCTGATGTAGTGGCCTTTGGATCAGGCTACTCGAGATCGACGGTGGGATTCGGCGGGCTTGACGATAACCCCAATCTAAGAAGTCTAGACGACGCGCAGAACTTTGACTTTTCTGTGAGTTCGAACCTAGGTGATTTCTTGCCTCAAAAGCTGCGATTAAATGCGCCGATGAGCTACTCTTTTGTCGATTCAAGAAGCACACCCGAGTACGATCCGGTTTACGAAGACCTTACTCTTGATGACCGAATAAGTGCGGCCGAAACCCCAGAGGCGGCTGCAGCCATCAAAGAGCAAGCTCAAAGCCTGACGAGAATACAAAGTCTATCGCTTCAAGGCGTGCGCATCGAACGAAAGCCAGACAGCAAAGAAGACTTTTTTGATATCGAGAACTTTTCGGCCTCTATGAGCAGCACACGTACTTCG
>JAURPW010000023.1:0-10235 GCA_030836435.1 Flavobacteriaceae bacterium | reverse complement strand
CCTTGATACGGGTTTGTGAACACACCGAAGAACAGGCCCATCAATGCTCGTTGATTGTTCACTACAAGGGTAAATGCAGTGTAAAAACCGGAAGTTACGAAGAGCTCAAGCCACGCTGTAGTGCACTACTTGATGCGGGCCTTAATGCCGAGATACACTGATCTCAGGGCGTTCTAAAGAGCTTTCCTAAGCGCATGGCTTTCTTGTTGGTGTGAATGCCGTTATTCAGTACATGACCCCTTAGTTCTTTCATGCGAACATACAAAGTAACCCCTCTGTCTAGGGTGCTTAAAAAGCTTTCTTGAGAGATCAACTCGTCTTCAGAGAGTTCGGTAAGTTTTAGTCCTTGAATGGGAAATTCGGGGTTCTTTGAGCTGCGTTTCCAAATTAACGCCGCAGACTTGGACCCGGCTGCGTTTCCGAAGGTGTAATCGAGCACAATGGTGTAGACTACTGTCGGATTTTGAGTCGCACAGTTTTCACAATTAATATAGGCTGGTGCAAAGCGGAAGCGATTTTCTGCTTCCTCAAAAAGTTGGCTTAAGCCGGTCACGTATATTTCTTTATCGTTTATCTCAAAGTTGATGCGCTGAGGCTGATCTATAGATTTGACATTATTTAAGGTGAGGGTGCTTATTTGGGCCTGCAGTCCAAACGAGCAAAAGAGAAGGAATACTAAAATACGCATGCCGTGAATGTACATTAAAAGCGTGTCGGTTTCAAGCGCTCATGAGTGCTCCGCGTGTTTTAATCAGGCGCGCCACAAAATAGACTAACCATCCTAGTGGGCCGGCCATAAAGGTGAACAGCAGAAATATGGGGATGAGGTATCTTGAGAAACCGAGTTTTGAGGCGTCTCTGGCGATGGTGATCCCGGCCAGCAGGTCGAATGCGAGGTAGTGAAGCCATCCGGCCAAAACTGCCTGCTCATCAGTAAACAGTGCCTGAAGCCCTTTTAAGGTTGAAAAGTCTGCCACACTTTCTAATTGAAAGGTGGTGATTAGCAGAAAGGCGTAACATCCCGCAAAGAGCAGCAGTACTAGGTTTACAAGGATTTTTCGCACCGCTTCTGAATGCGGGGCAATAAAGAGCCCAAGCCAAGCGAAAAAGGCAAAGGCGTTAAAAAATGAATAGGCAGATTCGGCGGATTCAAAAAAGGGCATATCAGTAGTTTTTTTGTTTGCGTATTCGGTGGGCCTCCTCTTCTAGGAAATCGAGAATTTGGCGCACCTGAATATCGATATTTTTAATTCGGTTTATACGATGAATGAGCGTTCTTTTTCGGCTGTGAGCTAAACGATTAAAGGTGTTTTTGGCTTTACTGTCTTGATGGAGAAGTTCTTCGAGCACTTCTGGGATATCTACTCCTAGTGGATCTGGGTCAACCTCTAGTTTGAAGGCTATGAGATCGTGCAGGATTTTGTTCAGGGTCTTTATATGCCGTTGGGCGAGTAAGACGTAAAAGTTTCCGTCGCCCAAGTGATTGAGGCCGCAGCGTAACTTAAGGGTTTGCTCAAGGGTGCAGATGATGCGGGTTTTGTGATTTTCTGGAAGCTGTGAAACGGTGTTTGCGTCTACCTCTAGGTAGTAGAATCCGCCGCGATTGTGTTGCAGTTTACGAAGGGGTTGCTCTCCAGATAGAAAGGTCATAATTGAGTTAATTTAGTGCGTCTTAAGGGCAGCGTTTTTAGGGCAATGCTTATATTCGGGAAAATTTTTTTATGAAATCAGTTTTCGCTTTTGCTTTATTAGGTTTATCCACACTCACAGTTGTCGCTCAAGATAAGTACTTAGACTCAATCAGCTTTGAGCTTACTCAGGATATTGACTTCTTTAAGGACATTAAAAATAACACAGAGGTAAACACCTATATAATGCAAGATGGTAATCGCTTGTCTGTCGGGGATACGATTTATTTAAGTACGCCCACAGCAGAATCGAGCCTGACCAATGCCGCTGAAACCCAGTCTCTTTTTGGAAGAAATCGGGCAACAGCTAGAACCACTACCAATGCCATGTATGCCCAAATTCAGTTGGGAAAATTTTCGAGTTTAGGAGCCACCATGGCCACCTTGGGCGGAGAACAAAGACCAATGGCGGGTCAATCGCTGCAGGGCTCGGCAACTATTATTCGGGAGATAAAATTATCGCATAAGGGAAGTAAAAAGAAGCCCTTGATGGTAACCTTGATACTTGGCGAGCCAAATGATAGAGCCTTTGGAATAAACAAATACCTTTCTGTTGTAGATACGGAGATTGCTTATGAGTTGGGGGAAATAGAGTTGGCAAATCGACTGTTAACCCGTGAGGAGGCCATCGCCAAGCTAAAGGAAGCTAAAGATCTGCTCGACCTTGAAATGATGTCTCAATCGGAATACGACGCCATTCGTTCTGAGCTCGAACCGATCATTAGGCAGTAGAGTGTAAATCAAGAATGTGCTGCTAGTTACACACGCAGGATTACCCGAAGCTAGCGCTTCGTGTTTTCCTTTGCGCTCCGTAGTCTAAATCAAGAAAATGCTGCTGCTGCGCAGCACCTAGTTTTTTTATGCTAGTTACTTTGACAAGCGAGCTTGCCACGCAACTAGACATAAAAAAACTGGCACCCTTAGGTGCCAGCATTTTCTTGATTCTTAAGTGACCTCGGCAGGATTCAAACCTGCAACCTTCTGAGCCGTAATCAGATGCGCTATTCAGTTGCGCCACGAGGCCGATTAGGGGTGCAAATATAAGTTATTAAATAATTCTCGCAAAAGAAATAAGCCCTGTAGGGGGTCAATGGCCTGCTAAAAGTCGTCTACTCTTCTAGAGACTCTTTAGTGACGTAATAGCGGTATCCCAAAAGGGCTAATTGCCATTTTTTGGCTTTAGTCGGGTCTACGCCTCTTCTACTTAGTGAGGGTAGTGCTTTTTTATTGATTTTGGCCAGAGCGCGAAAAAATGATCTCTTCATCCTGTTGAAATTCAGGCTAAATATAGCCCATTGCTAGTATCTTTGGGGCATGATTTCTTTTCTTTTGATCGCTGCCGGGCTATCCTTTTTGGTGCTAGGCGGTAACTTATTACTGAAGTCGGCCGTTTCTATCTCGCTGAGACTTTCAATTCCTAAAATTGTGGTGGGTATGACGGTGGTTTCTTTTGCCACCTCCTTGCCTGAACTAGTGGTTAGTGTGAAGGCTGCGCTCGCGGGTTCTCCGTCAATTGCACTCGGAAATGTGGTGGGTTCTAATGTAGCTAATTTGGGATTGGTACTAGGGGTGACCCTTTTATTTGGGTCTATGCACGTGAAGCGTTCGTTTTACGTGACCGATTGGCCGGTAATGATTTTGGCTTCGTTATTGTTGTGGTTCTTTTTGTGGAATGATTCCATGCTCCGTCTGTCAGAGGGAATTTTGCTTTTTATGCTGCTTATTGGTTTTTTGTGGTATCTGTTGAAAGTGCAGAAACCGGCCGTTGAAGATGAACAGCCAGAGGACGATGAGTTGCTTTCGCCTATCAAAAGTGCGACTTACTTAGCAATAGGTGTGGTCGGATTGTGGCTTGGATCGGAGTGGCTTGTAAAAGGGGCTATTGACTTGGCGCAGACCTTTGGGGTGAGTGATAGGGTTATTGGCATTACCGTTGTCTCAATAGGAACTAGCATTCCAGAACTCGCCGCTTCTGTAATAGCGATGCTAAAGAAAGAGAAGGCCATCTCTTTGGGTAATCTGGTAGGGTCAAATATCTTTAATATTATGGCGGTACTTGCAATCACGGCTATGATTCATCCAGTAGAGGTTACCGATCCGAAATTTTTATCGAACGATGTTATTTTCATGGTAGCCTTCGCGCTGCTCGTATTGCCTCTTGTGCTCATTTCTAAAAGCAGAATACTCAACCATAAGCAGGGTCTTGTTCTGCTTGCGGCCTATGTCTTTTTTGTGTACACCGTGATATAAAAAAAACCCCAGTGTGTACTGGGGGTTTTTTACGTTATCAATCAAAAGTTGTCTATAACTTGGCCGAATTGACCGTCTTGATGATACGCCCTGCAACCTGATAAGGGTTGGCGTTTGAAGCTGGACGTCTATCTTCAAGGTATCCCTTCCATCCGTGTTCAACGGTGTAGATTGGAATGCGAATTGAAGCTCCGCGGTCAGATACCCCATACGAGAATTGGTTAATTGAGGCGGTTTCGTGACGACCGGTTAAACGCTGGTCGTTGTAGGCTCCATATACGGCAATGTGTTCCATGGCAACAGGTCTGAAGGCCTCGCAAACTTTTTCGTAAACCTCTTTGCTTCCGGCAGTTCGGAGCAATGTATTTGAGAAATTCGCGTGCATTCCAGAACCGTTCCAATCTCCGTGAATCGGTTTAGGGTGCAGTTCAATGTAGTAACCGTATTTCTCAGTTACTCTATTCAAAAGATAACGAGCTACCCAGATCTGATCCCCGGCTTCTTTGGCGCCTTTGGCAAAGATTTGAAATTCCCACTGTCCAGGCGCAACCTCTTGGTTGATTCCTTCTACATTTAATCCGGCTTCTAAGCAAATATCTAGATGCTCTTCTACGAAGTCTCTGCCCCAAGTGTAGCGTCCGCCTACCGAGCAGTAGTACTGACCTTGTGGACCAGGAAAACCTCCGCGAGGGAACCCTAGTGGAAGGTCTGTTTCGGTGTCCATTAAGAAGTATTCTTGCTCAAATCCGAACCAGAAATCATTGTCATCATCATCAATGGTGGCACGGTGGTTAGACACGTGTGGTGATCCGTCAGGATTCATAACCTCACACATTACTAAATAGCCGTTTAAACGGTCTGGATCGGGAAAAATGTTAACTGGTCTTAGAATGCAGTCTGATGAGTTACCTTCGGCTTGCAGCGTAGAGCTTCCGTCGAACGACCAATCTGAACAACTTTCTAATTTACCGTCAAAGTCTGAAACAATTTTCGTTTTACTTCTGAGTTCTTGAGTCGGAGTGTACCCGTCAAGCCAGATGTATTCTAATTTAGCTTTGCTCATATCATTATTTGATTGAAATTTTCTCGAAAATAATTCTTTCTGCATCTAAACCTTCAACATAACCTCCGAGTTATCAAATAATTATAAACTTGTTAAAATTGTGTGCCTTGAACCACTAATGCCTTAACTCTTTTGGGTTTTCTTTTATAATGGCATAAGTTCTATTTTTGCGCAAACGATCTTCATGACCACTTCAGATTCTAATAGATACGCTCAGCGCGGAGTTTCGGCTTCAAAGGAAGACGTGCATGAGGCTATTGCGAATGTCGATAAAGGCTTGTTTCCTAAAGCCTTTTGCAAGATCGTCGAAGACGCGCTAACTGGGGATCCCGATTATTGTCTAGTGATGCATGCCGACGGAGCCGGAACGAAGTCTTCACTGGCCTACATCTATTGGAAGGAGACCGGTGATCTCTCGGTTTGGAAGGGTATAGCACAAGATGCGCTAGTCATGAACCTAGACGACCTGATTTGTGTTGGGGCTACCGATCGCATCATGCTGTCTTCTACCATAGGGCGCAACGCGCGATTGATTCCGAAAGAAGTCATCAGAGCACTTATTGAAGGCACCGAAGAGCTTGTAGCTTCGTTGAAGGCATACGGAATCGACATTCATACCACCGGAGGCGAAACCGCCGACGTGGGCGATCTAGTGCGCACGATCATTGTTGATTCTACGGTAACGGCGCGCTTGAAGCGCACCGATGTGATCGACAATGCAAACATACAGCCGGGAGACGTGATCGTCGGCTTTGCTTCTTTTGGACAAGCCACATATGAAGAAGGCTATAACGGCGGAATGGGCAGTAATGGCCTAACCTCTGCTCGTCACGATGTGTTTGAAAAAGGCCTTGCAGATACCTACCCAGAAAGCTTTGATAATGGCCTCGCTCGAGAGCTAATCTATTCGGGAAACCTAAAGCTCACCGATGCAGTTGAGGGTTCACCCCTTGATGCTGGAAAGTTGGTGCTTTCGCCTACGCGCACCTATGCACCCATTGTGAAAGCCATACTCGAAAGCGTAGATCTCTCAAAAATACATGGGCTCATTCACTGCAGTGGTGGCGCACAAACCAAGGTGCTTCACTTTGTAGACCAGCTGCATATTATTAAGGATCAGCTGTTTGAAGTGCCCGTGCTCTTTAAAACCATTCAGCAGCAGTCGGCCACCAGCTGGCAAGAGATGTACAAGGTGTTCAACTGCGGTCACCGCCTAGAGGCCTATGTGCCCCAAGAAATCGCGCAAGAACTCATCGCGATTTCTGAATCTTTTGGCGTGGCTGCCAAGATTATTGGTAGGGTAGAGGCTAGTCAGCAGAAGAAACTCACCATTGAAAGTGAGTACGGTACCTTCGAGTACCGTTAGCTACCGTCTACAGACCTGAGCAAAAACACTTAATTTCGATTCAATTACTTATCGATGATAGATAAACTAAATATTATAAAGCAGCGCTACGATGAAATCGGAGACCTCATCATTCAACCCGATGTGATTACCGATCAGAAACGTTACGTTCAATTAAATAAAGAATACACTTCGCTTAAAGCGCTTGTCGCCAAGCGATCAGAATATCTGGAGCTAAAGAACAATTTGGCCGAGGCTGAAGAACTGATTTCTCAGTCTGACGATGCCGAAATGGTCGAAATGGCGCGCATGCAATTTGATGAGGCCAAGACGAAGTTGCCTTTGGTGGAGGAGCAAATAAAGTTATTGCTCATCCCTAAAGATCCTGAAGATGAGAAAGATGTGGTTATGGAGATTCGTGCGGGTACGGGCGGAGACGAAGCGAGTATTTTCGCTGGAGACCTCTTCAGGATGTATACCAAATACTGCGAGTCAAAAGGGTGGAAGACGAATATCATCGATTTAAACGAAGGAACCAGCGGAGGATTTAAAGAGATCCATTTTGAAGTGAGCGGTCAAGACGTTTACGGCACACTAAAATTTGAGGCCGGCGTGCACCGCGTGCAGCGCGTGCCCCAAACCGAAACTCAAGGGCGCGTGCACACCAGTGCCGCAACAGTCATGGTCATACCCGAAGCAGAAGACTTTGACGTGGCCATAGAACAGAAAGACGTGCGTGTAGATTACTTCTGCTCTTCAGGGCCTGGTGGTCAATCGGTCAACACCACCTATTCGGCGGTGCGTCTTACTCACCTTCCGACCGGTATAGTGGCCCAGTGTCAAGATCAAAAGTCACAGCACAAAAACAAAGAAAAAGCCTTCAAAGTGTTGCGCTCTAGACTGTACGATTTGGAGCTAGCCAAAAGGCAAGAAGAAGACGCTGCTAAGCGAAATTCTCAGGTGAGCTCAGGCGACAGATCGGCAAAAATTCGCACCTACAACTATCCGCAAGGAAGGGTCACCGATCACCGAATTGGCTTAACCCTTTACGACCTCCAAGGAATCATCAACGGAGATATTCAGCGCATACTCGATGAATTGAGGATGGTAGAGAACACTGAAAAACTCAAAGAAGCCTCTGAAACCATCTAGTATGAATGCAGCATTTTTAACAAGCGAAATACGAAAAAAGGGGTCCTTTCTCTGTGTAGGGATTGACCCGGTTATGGAGCTTTTTCCCGATCATCTAAAAGGAAAAAAAGATGCGTTGATCCAATTTTGCACCGCCATTGTTGACGCAACCGCGCCTCACTGCGTCGCCTTTAAGCCAAACCTAGCTTTTTTTGAGGCCTATGGCTTAGCAGGTTGGCAGGCGCTGGAGCAACTCATCGGCTATATCAAAACAAACTACCCCGATCACTTCACCATAGCTGATGCTAAAAGGGGAGATATCGGAAACACCGCCAAGGCCTACGCCAAGGCCTTCTTTGAAGTCTTGAATTTCGATGCTATAACGCTCTCACCCTATATGGGGGCCGAAACCATTGAGCCCTTTTTGGCCTATCAAGACAAGATGGCCATAGTGCTTGCATTGACCTCAAACAAGGGCGCATTTGATTTCCAATGGAACGAAGACCACCAGGGGCAGCATTTGGTTGAGAAGGTGGTGGCCAAGACTCAACAGCTCGCTTCGAGTGACCGTATCATGTATGTGGTGGGTGCCACTCAAGACGCACAAATTAGAGCGCTGCGGGCGCTGGCCCCGGATTCTTTCTTCTTGATGCCGGGCATAGGCGCACAGGGCGGATCACTCACGGCCGCCTTTGATGCCGCGAAAACCAAAGAGGTAGGCTTACTCGTAAATTCTTCAAGGGGGATTATTTACGCCTCTTCTAGAACAGATTTTGCTGAGGTAGCTGCCAAAGAGGCGCAAAGCTTGCAGCAACAAATGCAAACATTACTGTATATTTAAGAAATGCTTCACTACACCACCTACACTGACGCACAGTCAGATCAATGGGTCACCTTCGTTCACGGCGCTGGAGGTAGTTCGACTATTTGGTTCAAACAGATTCGCGATTTTAAGAAGCATTTTAATGTGTTATTACTCGATTTAAGGGGGCACGGAGATTCTAAAATTTCTCTTACACAGGCCTTTAACAGCAAGTACACCTTTAATTCTATAGCCGACGACATCATTGAGGTGCTCGATTTTTTGGCCATTGATCGCTCGCACTTCGTAGGTATTTCGCTGGGCACTATTCTCATTCGAAACTTAGCCGATCGCTATCCCGGGCGCGTGCAATCTATGGTACTGGGCGGAGCTATTGTAAAGCTTGACGTGCGCTCACGCCTCTTGATTCATCTAGGAAATGCATTTAAGTCGGTGGTTCCATACATCTGGTTGTACCGCTTTTTTGCTTTTGTGATCATGCCGAATAAGAATCACAAAGAATCGCGACACTTATTTGTGCGCGAGGCCAAGAAACTCTATCAGAAAGAATTTCTGAAGTGGTTTAAGCTAACGGCAGAACTGAACCCGCTTCTGCGCCTGTACCGCAGCGTAAATGTGGATATTCCAACACTATACGTTATGGGTGAAGAAGACTACCTCTTTTTGCCGCCCATTCGGGAGCTCTTAAAACATCAAATGAATGCCACGCTAGAGGTAGTGGCCTGTTGTGGGCATGTGGTGAATGTAGAGCAGCCCGTTGTATTTAACGCAACCACCTTAGGTTTTCTAAAAAACCGAACTAATTAAGTTGAGCACGCCACTGGTTATAGTTAGCCAGTAGCAGTCGTCTATACAGGCGCAATGCGCGTTTAGAGAGCTGCAGATACTCTCTGTTTATCGCGTGGTCGTATTCAAGCCCTCTGAGATAAGATTGAAGGTTTTTAGCCAGTATCATGGCTAACCGAATGAGTGAAAAATGCTGCTTTAACGAGGCGTGATCGTAGAGCGCATTATAGACACTGTGCTTCAGTAGAATAGAGTCTTCGATGATCTGATGGGTGATCTCTGAGGTCAGCGCATTAGGCCTTTCGGTGTTTTCATCAGAAAAGCGTACGCGCTCGGTAATCTCACAAAGTGAGAGCGTGTCTTGGTAAAATTTTTCTGATAATAACATGATCCGAAATTAATCGAAGACAAGAACACAGAAATAAAATAATTAAGGTAATATTATATATTTACATTAATAAATAAAGTTTTTTAGTTAAATAAAGCTAATTATTAATGATAGATCGAATCGACCAGCGGCTTATTCAATTACTTCAACAAAATGCGCGTATTTCATTCACTAAAATGGGGGCCGAAGTGGGCCTGAGTTCGGCAGCGGTTGCCGATCGGGTGCGAAAGCTAGAAGATGAAGGCGTCATTCTTGGATACGGTATTCAACTAGATCCTACTTTACTGGGTCACCCTCTTCACGCCATTATTCACTTAAGGGCATTTGTGGGTATGCTAAAGCCCTTTCTCGCCCGAGTGCCCTCGTTGAAAGAAATTCGAAATTGTTACCGCGTAACCGGAAATGAAAACATCATCATGGAGGTGGTATTGACCGATCAAAAGCACCTTGAGAAGCTCATAGATTTACTAATTTCGTACGGAGAAACCCGCACCCACATTGTGCTTTCCCAAGTTATACGCGATGCGCCTATTCACGCTGTTTAGTTTACTTCTACTCTTGGCATCTTGTGCAGAGAAGCGCTATCACGAAGATCAAACAAGCGTTGATCTAGATACGGTGCCCCTGGCTTTGCGAGAGTCCTATAAGTGGCAATTAGCTAAAAATGAAACTTTTAAAGGGTCAGAAAGTCCGCTTAGGCCCAAAGAGAAAACGGCCTTTAAACGTTTAGCTTTTTTTACTCCTGACACCTCTTTTTTGGT
>JAURPW010000022.1:0-13716 GCA_030836435.1 Flavobacteriaceae bacterium | reverse complement strand
TTTGCAACCAAGGTTATGCTAGGGGATAAAATGGTAAAGGACTATGACTTCAAACCGAAGTTGGATGGTTTTGCGATTAAGCAGCCGGTATTTTCGTTTAACAAGTTTCCGAATGTCAACAAGAATTTGGGGCCAGAAATGAAAAGCACTGGAGAGAGCATTTTATTCATTGACGACCTTAAAGACGACGCCTTCTACGAGTTGTATACTCGAAGAAAAATGTACCTCTCAAAGTAATTTAGAAGGCAGCTATTCGTCTAATGCTCTAGCTTTATTGGCTTCAGGTAATTCTTTCTTTGCTTTAGCACCTAGGTTCTGAAGTTTTAGGATGCTGCTTACCACGTTGCCGTTTCCGGTGTGCAATTTCTTCATTGCGTCTTCGTAAGACTTCTTGGCGTCGTTCATGCGCAGCCCTACCTTGTTAAGGTCTTCGATAAAGCCGACAAATTTATCGTGTAACGCCCCAGCACGCTGGGCGATTTCAAGGGCATTCTTGTGCTGTCGTTCGTTGTTCCACATAGAATCAATTGTGCGCAGCGTGGCAAGAAGGGTAGTTGGGGTCACTAGAATAATATTGCGCTCAAAGGCCTTAAGATAAAGCTGGGGCTCTTGCTGAAGGGCAGCCGCAAATGCCGGTTCTATCGGAATAAATAAGATCACAAAGTCGGGCGAATCGATCTCGTAGATATCCTCGTAACGCTTTTCACTTAGTTCTTTAATATGTCGTTGTAGCGAGTTAAGGTGTAGCTTTGACAATGCATCCTTCTCTTCTTCATTTGCATTCACCAACTGTTCGTAGTGAACGAGTGACACTTTAGAGTCGATGACGATTTTTTTGTTATTTGGAAGGTTCAAAATGACATCAGGCATCAGCCTACGGCCTTCTTCGTTGGTGAAGCTCTGTTGCACTGAGTATTCACTGTCTTTGCGCAGCCCCGACTTTTCCAAAATGCGCTCTAACACCAATTCTCCCCAATTTCCTTGAAGTTTATTGTCGCCTTTAAGTGCTTTGATCAGGTTAGAGGTCTCGTTTTTCATTTCGAGACTCTGTTCTTGCATATGCCTCAATTGTACCCTAAAGGTTTCGTGGAAAGTCAGATTTTGCTTGTTGCTTTCTTCAACTTTTTGCGAAAAGTCGGTGATGCGCTCTCTTAGCGGATCTAAAAGTGTTTTGATATTCTTTTGATTCTCTTCGCTGATTTTGGTCGACTTCTCTTCGAATATTTTTTGTGCTAGATTTTCAAATTCGGCTTTAAATTGTTTTTGTAGCGATTCGAGTTCTTCTTGTCGGTGCGTAAACTTCTCGTTTAAAAACTCCAATTCTTTTTGCGTCTCAACCAGCGTAGTGTAGGTCTGCTGATGCGTTTCCTTCAGCTGTTGGTGGGCGGATTTCTCCTGCTCTAGCGACTCTTTTAAAAATTCGACACGCTCAGCAAGTCGATCATCGTTTTGAGGAGTAGATCCAAGCTTTTTACCCAGGGCAAACCCTACACCAGCGAAAACGACAATAAGCAGTGCAAGTACAATTTCTAACATCACCTAGAATTCAACAAACATTAGCGCTTCAGATGGGCGAAGGTCTTCGGCCGGTTCACCTAGCGATCGAGCGGCTCTTTGATTGGTCAACCCTCCATTCATGTGAGCGATGGCCTGAGCGAAAAGCCCGTCTTCTAGAGTGCCAAACGATCCGATGTTGAAAGAAATCCGGCCATTAATGCGCTCAATTTCACTATACGTAATGAGAGGGTCTAGGCCATTGGTATAATCAGAAAATCCGACACTGTTTTCGTATTTGCCCACTAGTGGTTGAAGCGCAAAACTATTGTTTGGATTTATTTGCGCTACACGGCTTGATTGAAATAGATACGGAAACACGGTTTGACCCGATTGGCTGCCAGGGTCGTCAACTAGGGTGATTGAAAATTCATTTTTTCCTCGGGTTGTTTCTCCGATCTGTATGACTTCTATGTAAGGGCTTAGCCCATTTATAAGCAGTTCACTTGAGGAAGCTGTTCCCGATTGAGTCAAGACGTATACGCGCTTCATTCCTAGGCGATTAAGGGGTACAGTGGCATTGTCTACGGTGATTTGATCGGTGAATCGATCTTCAAGACTCGAGCCGAATAGGCTCGTCCAATAGGTATTCCAACGCTGTTTTGCGAAAACACCAGACCCGTCGTGAATCATGCTGGCTAGAACGGCTGCAGCGGCTGTAGATCCGCCCGGATTATACCTGAGATCAATAATGAGTTCTTCTATCGCATTTGATTTAAAGGTGGCAAAAATCTCGTTGAGTTCTTGATTGTAATTCGAGATGAACTGGTTGTATACGAGGTAACCCACTTTTTTGTTACCCGTAGTGTACACGCTATGGAATTGTACTGGGTTTTCTTGAAAGTTTTCAACTCGCGTTAGGGTAACTTCACCTTCTGCGTTTAAAAAGTCGCCACTCGCATCTTGCTGGGCTCTGCCCAAGGTATAAGTGTCTACACGATTGTTGATCAGCGCACTGTAGTTTGAGCGGGTCAATAGTTGACCGTCAATACGGTTAAATAAATCTCCCCGCTGCACCCCCTGTGCTTCTGCACTAGACCCACGAGCAACATAGCGCGTATAGATAATTACATCTTCAGAATCCGTATTGGCGACAAGTCCAAACTCAAGTCCATCGCTTTTACTGATTCCGCCTAGGGAGTTAATGAGTACACTGTAATCTTCGTTAAAAAAGGTAAAGCGATCTTCTGTATTGGTGATGGATTCAATCATGGATTCAGCCGATGAAAATCCCCTTAAATAATCTAAGTAATCTTGTAAGTTATTGAAACGAGTCTCGCTGAGTGCTGGCGTTTGAGCTTTCCAGAAATACCAAATATTCAGTGCATTCCAGATGAAATCTTCAGTGTCAATCGACTCATCCTTTAAAGATGCGCTAAGTTGGTCTTTCCACTCAAGCCAAGATGTCGGGTTGATGACATCAAAGGTGGGGTGGTTGAAGGCTATATCACTGAGGCTGGGCTCATTGGTATTATCGGTGTTGTCAATCGCACCGGGATCAACTAGCGGTTCGTCTATGGATTCACTCGAACAACCAACTAATACTAAGGCGAATACAATGAATGATAAGCGTTTCATGATGGGGTTTGTCATAGCGTAAATCTAATGTAACAAATCTAAGGGGTTTTCGTCCTAGTTTTGAAGGGCGATTCATGAGTAGTATTTCAATGGACCATAAAGAGTTTGCGGTAATAATTAAAGACATTGAAGTGCGTCTTTATCGCGTTGCGCGCAGAATATTGATCTCCCATGAAGAAGCCCAAGACAGTGTTCAAGAGGTAGTGATAAAAATTTGGGAACGCAATGATATTAGGGCTCAGGCTAAAAATATAGAGGCCTATGCCATGACCATGATCAAGAATCATTGCCTTGATCGCTTGAAGTCGAAACAGGCTAATTTTCTTCGACTAGAAGACGATTTTGCCGATCAACTCGATTCAACTGATGAAACGCTGTCTGCACAAAACGACATAGAAGAAAGACTTCGATCGGTAGAAAAAGCGGTCAACATTCTATCCGAGAAACAGCGCACGGTTTGGCAATTGCGCGATGTTGAGGGGTATAGTTTTGAAGAGATTGAAGCCATTATGGATATGAATGCAACCGCCGTTCGCGTTACCCTTTCGAGAGCGCGAAAGGAGATTAGAACCCAAATCGCAAAACAGTATGAGTGAGGATCAAAAACACATTGAGCAGCTGCTTCAAAAATACCTTGAGGCTCAAACTTCTCTTGAAGAGGAGTCGCAGTTACACGACTTTTTTAGCCGTACAGAGCAGGTACTAGACCCCAAGCTCTATTGGGCTCGCGACTTGTTCAATTACAGCAGTAGCGAAAAGAAGCAGTACTTAGACGTTGAAATTTCACCGAGTCCAATTAAGATGAGGTCGTTTGTTTTTTATCGAATGGCCGCGGCTATAGCCGCACTCGTTGTAACTTCTTTAGGGGTTTATCGTCTTGAAGAAAACTACCAAGAGCGAAAGATGCAAGAAGCCTATGCCGAAACGAGAAAGGCCTTTATGCTGATTGCTGAGCAGCTCCAGGTAGCCCAAGAACAAACAGTCTACTTAGACTATATAGATCAATCGATGAATAAATTGTTAAAATAATTAGCTATGAACATACTAACGATTAGAACCGTATTATTAGCCAGTATTCTTTGTGTGAGTACAGCCTCGGCCCAGTCATTATTTGATAAATACTCCCGCAAAGAGCAAGTGACATCGGTGGTGATATCAGAAAGCATGTTTAAGCTTTTTGCTAAAATGCAGGTTATAGTTGACGATCCGGATGCACAGGCTTTTATGGAGTTAGCCAAAGAGATTACCAGCCTGCGTGTGCTGACTACTTCAAATGAATCGATCGCCTCATCAATCAAAGATGATGCATTTGAGTACGCCTCATCAAGAAGACTTACTGAGTTAATGGTTGTTCGCGATGAAGATTCGCAGGTCTATTTTTATGCCGAATCTAGCAGAGATGAGCACATACGAGAATTGTTGATGATGGTTACCGAGTTGAAAAATGTGAACCTTAACGGGCGAAAATTTGAGACCGTTTTACTTTCGATCACAGGGGATCTCGACTTGGAGAAAATTGGTCTTCTCGCTTCAAAAATGAATCTTCCAGAGGAATTGGGTGAACTAAATCGCAGAGGAGACTACTAAATCCCTGTGTAGTTAAAAGGGGTGATTGCGCGTAATTCGTCTTTCACCTCTTGAGTGACCTCTAGCGAATTGATAAAGTCACTGATTGAACCTTGGTCAATGCCACTATTAGTGCGTGTTAAAGCCTTTAGTGCCTCATATGGATTAGGATATCCCTCTCTTCGCAACACGGTTTGAATGGCTTCGGCTACAACCGCCCAGTTGTTCGCTAAATCTTCACTTATTTTGGCCGTATTTACCAGGAGCTTATCTAGTCCTTTTTCGATGGAATAAATAGAGAGCAAGGTGTGCGCAAGAGGTACGCCAATGTTTCTTAAGACAGTGCTATCGGTTAAATCTCTCTGCAAACGTGAGATGGGCAATTTTGCCGATAAATGATCAAACAAGCAGTTGGCTATACCTAAATTTCCTTCCGCATTTTCAAAATCAATGGGATTCACCTTATGTGGCATAGCCGAAGATCCTACTTCGTTGGCATTGATTTGTTGCTTGAAGTAGTCTATAGAGACGTAGCTCCACACATCACGTGAAAAATCGATGAGAATGGTGTTTATGCGCTTAAGATTATCGAAAAGCGAAGAAAGATGGTCGTAATGTTCAATTTGTGTGGTAGGGAAGCTGTAGTGCAGACCCAAATTTTTCTCAACAAATTGTTGCGCAAAATGCCTCCAATCGTAACTTGGATAGGCGACGTGATGCGCATTAAAATTACCCGTCGCTCCTCCAAATTTTGCCGGATACTTTTGTTGGTCAAGGCTAGATAGTTGTTGTTCTAGACGCTCAACAAAAACCTGTATTTCTTTGCCTAAACGTGTAGGTGATGCAGGTTGCCCGTGTGTGCGGGCTAACATGGCAATCGCATCCCATTGGGCAGCCTTTTCCTTTAGTTTACTCACTAAACCTTCTAGGGCTTCCCGAATTACATCGTTCATTGCAGACTTTAGCGACAGCGGAATAGCTGTGTTGTTAATGTCTTGAGAAGTGAGTCCAAAGTGCACAAATTCTGACATGCCGCTCAGTTCTAGTGACTCGAATCGGGCCTTTATGAAATACTCGACTGCCTTTACATCGTGATTGGTGGTCTGTTCTATTTTTTTTATTTCAAGTGCACTTGCTTCATCAAAATTGACATACAAATCGCGCAGTGCATGCTTCTGAAAATCACTTAGAGCAGTTAAGGGTTTGAGTCCAGTTTGGGTTAATGAAATGAAGTATTCTACCTCAACTAGCACTCGGTAACGCATGAGTGCAAATTCGGAGAAATAGGGGGCTAGAGTAGCAATTTTCTTTCGGTACCGGCCGTCTATAGGAGAAATCGCCGTTAATTCAGATAAATTCATGGTTCAATCAAAAAACAAAGGTATTCATAAATGTGCTAGAACGCCTCATGCGCACTAACCCTCTAGTCTCTGTTCAACACTTTAAATTCTTCGTAGCACAAATTCAGTGCATCGAGTATTTGCAGGTCGTTAGCTGACTGAACAAAGCCATCTGAATAGTTACACTGATTGAGCATCTTTTCCATGTCTTCTCTGTCGATCTGTAGCAGAGCGGTGAGGGTTTCACGATCAAACTTGGTAGCCAATAAAGAACGGATGCTCTCGTCTTGTTTAATGGTCGGAAGTTTCTGAAGTTGCACTCCTTTTTTCTTAAAAAGTGAGCCTATAGACTCGATAGGATTCATAAGACTTCCTAATAGTTTTTGTGCCCCACCAGAACGGCTGTTACGCGCTTCATAACTTCTGTTGAGCCCAGATATGCTGTATTGAAAGGCAGTGCTAATGGGTAGGTACTTGATGTCGATCTCTAGGTAGCCCGTAAGCTGATAGGGTCTAACAACCACTTCTTCTAAGGCGTAGGCCAATTCGGTCAAGGCGATTGAAGAATTTTTCAATCGAATAAGGTCGTTATTTACTCGAATTTTTTCTGATTTATAGCCGAGGTAGGTGAGGTAAAGCGTGTCTCCGACCTGGGCCGGAATAGTAAACGCCCCTTCTTGATCACTTATGGTACCCACAATAGTATTCAGGTTAATTACGTGAACACTCTCTAGCGGAAGGTTATTCGAAGCACTGATGACCTTTGCCTGAACTGCCGCGGGCGGATTGGATTCTTTTTGCTGCAAAGCAACTAAAGAAAGCAAGCCCGTAACTAAGGCAATAAAAGAGAGATTTAAGGTCGACAACAATCTTATTTTTCAGAAAATTACGAAAGCTTACTAAGATTATGTGCCGAAAAATCTAGTAAAATCCCTTTCGTGGCCTATTTGTTCTTGATTTTTTACTGTTATGACTGAAGTTTCGCGATGTTTTGGTGCCGTGCCTAGGTTCTTTACTCTTTTTGTTTTTTGGACCGTCTTCGGTGATTTCAACGTTGATAGTGTGCCCTCCGTAGGGTTTACCTGGCAAAAGCCCAAGAACGCGTTCGGAGAGGTCAGCACTGACATTGAAAAAAGAGAAGTTTTTTAAGACATCTACCTTAAACACTTCTTCTTTATCGAGTTGTAGAGTATCACGCAAAAAGTCTTTTAAAGAACGCCAATCAAGTCCGTCACGCTCGCCGAGATTGATAAAGAATCGCACTTCATTTTGGAGCTTAAACGATTTGTTAGGCGCGTCTTCAGTCATCGAGTTGCTGCGCGAATTAGCGCCTTCGTGATAATAAGCTTGCAGTCTGTTGAACACCTCGCTAAACACTTTCTTGATGAGCTCTTCTTTGGTGAGCTTTTTCAGTGATTTCTGAAGTTCAGGCAAATAAGTCTCTAGCTGTTCGTGCACACTGACATCGAGCAGCTTTTCGGCATGTTTTTGCAATTGGTTTTCTATGATCTCTTCGACGGTCGGAACATTACCTTCTTTAAAAGGTTGTTTCAGGCGTTTTTGAAAGCCACTTATTTTTTGGCGATCGCTAGAGGTGACTAAGCAATACGAAAATCCTGTTTTACCGGCTCTACCTGTTCTTCCACTTCGGTGGTTGTAGGTTTCGGCATCATCGGGCATTTGGTAATGAATGACGTGCGTAATATCATCAACATCTATCCCTCTTGCTGCAACGTCGGTCGCAATAAGAATCTGCAGCTGACGCTTTCTGAACCCGGCCATTACTAAATCCCGTTGATTCTGGCTCAAGTCTCCGTGCAAAGCGCCTGCGTTGTAGCCGTCTTCGATTAAACGTTCGGCAATTTTTTGCGTTTCGATTTTGGTTCGGCAAAAAACAACGGCAAATAATTGAGGGTCACTGTCGACCAGTCGCTTGAGCACTTGATAGCGCGTACGAGAAGTGACCTGAAAGTAGAAGTGAGAGACGGTGTTTGTTCCTTCGTTCTTAGATCCAACCGTGATTTCAACCGGCTTTTTCATGAACTCTCGAGCAATTTCTGCCACCTCTTTAGGCATAGTGGCCGAGAATAACCACGTGCGTTTATGACTTGGAGTGTGGCTCAGAATCTGCTTGATGTCTTGATAAAACCCCATATTGAGCATTTCATCGGCTTCGTCTAAAATGCAGTAATTAATGGCATCAATAGAAAGCATTCTTCTCTCTATTAGATCGATGAGTCTTCCGGGGGTAGCTACCACTATATGGGCTCCTCGTTTGATTTGATCAGCTTGTTCGCGCACACTGGCCCCTCCGTAAACGGCTACTACCGATACGTGGTTCATGTGTTGAGCGTATTTTTTTAATTCGGAGGTGATCTGCAAACACAGTTCGCGTGTGGGAGCAATGATCAGTCCTTGGACCTTTTTCTGGCTGGTATCAATTTTTTGAAGCAATGGAAAGCCAAAAGCGGCAGTCTTTCCAGTTCCGGTCTGAGCGAGAGCGACCATGTCGGTTTCACTTTCGAGCAGTATAGGAATGGCTTTTTGTTGAATATCAGTGGGAGAGGTGAACCCCATCTGGTCGATTGCTTGGAGCAGATGAGGTGCTAGTCCAAGCGACGTAAATGATTGCATAGGTTGAATTTCGCGACAAAGGTAGGGTATTCTGTGCTTAGAAATTATTTATACGTCTCAGCCAAGAACTTTATCAATTGTTGGGTGGCTCTTGCCCGATGACTGAGCTGGGCTTTGACTGCGGCATCTAAGGTTCCGAAAGTCGCTGCATATCCTTCTGGAATAAAAATCGGGTCGTATCCGAAACCCCCGCTCCCTTGCGGTTCACTGGCTATCTGACCCTGAACGGTGCCTTCAAAAAAGAAATGCTCTTCGCTGTTTAACACTAAGCAGAATACCGTTTTAAAATAAGCTTGGCGTTGGCCAATCCCTTTGAGTTTATCGAGAACGAATTGAATGTTCGAGCTGTGGTCTCGGCTGCCACTATAATGGGCGGAGTGTACACCAGGTTCTCCGCCTAATGCATTTATAAACAAGCCGCTATCGTCTGAAAAACAGGGAATAGAAAATTCATTGTAGATCGTTTGAGCCTTCTGTAAGGCATTTTCTTCTAAAGTTTCTCCGGTTTCTGGGATCTCTTTTGTGTAATTGAGATCGGCCAACGTGTCTATCTCTAGGTAAGACGAGGTGAGTCGAATAAGTTCTGAAACCTTAGAGGGGTTGTGTGTTGCAAACAGTATTTTTTTCATAGAAAACGGTTCATAAATGGTGGTTATCTCTTCGAATGACAGCTGCTTAAAAAAGCCAAAATAGGCTACATTTGCGAATCAATCATCAATCGTTACTCGTGTTAACCTCTTACGTTTTTGACTTCGATAGCACCATAACTCGCGTAGAAGCCCTCGATATTTTGGCTGAAATTGCGCTTGCTGATAATCCTGACAAAGAGGGTATCGTGGCACAAATTCAAGAGATCACCAATTTAGGTATAGATGGGGAGATTTCTTTTACCGAATCTTTAGAACGTCGCATAAGATTGCTTCGCGCCCATAAATCTCAGCTGAATCAGCTTATCGAAGAGCTCAACGAAAAAATCAGCGATTCGTTTATGCGCAACCAGCGCTTTTTTGAAACACACAAAGATCAGATCTATGTGGTTTCTTGCGGGTTTAAAGAATTTATAGAGCCCATTGTAAAGCGTTTTCATATAGAGCCAGACAGAGTATATGCGAATACTTTTGTGTACGACGATCAGGGCTACATTATCGGTTTCGATACCGAGAACGTACTGTCATCACACAACGGAAAGATCAGTTGTCTTAAAAACATGAACCTGTCAGGTGAGGTTCAAGTAATTGGTGATGGTTATTCAGATTACGTGATGAGAGAAGCGGGAATAGCCGATCGCTTTTTTGCCTACACTGAGAATGTGAAACGTGAAAAGGCCATGAGAAATGCCGATCATATAGCCGAGAATTTAGATGAATTTTTATTTATAAACGATTTGCCAAGAAACGTATCCTATCCGAAAAACCGAATCAAGATTCTCCTTCTTGAGAATATTCACCACGATGCATTGACTCGCCTTGAAACCGACGGGTATTCTGTTGAGATGGTGAGCAGCAGTCTAAGCGAAGAAGAGCTAATAGAACGCATCAAAGGTGTTCATGTTTTGGGTATTCGCTCAAAAACTAAAGTCACGCAATCGGTGGTTGAGGCTGCCGATAAGCTTTTAGTAGTTGCGGCCTTTTGTATCGGAACCACTCAGATTGATTTAGACGCCTGTAAGCGCAGCGGAGTGGTGGTCTTTAATGCGCCATTTAGCAATACCCGCTCAGTGGTTGAGCTGGCCTTAGGTCAGATTATTATGCTCATGAGAAGCGTCTTTGAGCGCTCTTCAGAAATGCACAGCGGAAACTGGAACAAAACAGCTTCTGGTTCTAAGGAGGTAAGGGGAAAAACATTGGGAATTATCGGATACGGAAACATTGGTAAACAACTGTCTATATTGGCCGAGGCCATGGGAATGCGGGTGTGTTATTACGACCTTCAAGATTCGTTGGCTTTAGGCAACGCCCAAAAGGTAGAAGACCTTGACGCTTTGCTCGAGCAGAGCGATGTTGTCTCTCTACATGTGGATGACAACCCTCAGAACAAGCATCTTATAGGTGAACGTGAACTTTCACTGATGAAGAAAGGGGCTTATCTCATTAATTTATCACGCGGATTCGTGGTGGATATTGACGCTTTGGCTCAGCAGCTTCGTTCGGGTCACATTGCAGGAGCAGCGGTCGATGTATTTCCGGTAGAACCAAAAGCCAATGGGGTTTTCAAAACACCTTTACAGGGCTTAGGCAACGTGATCTTAACCCCTCACGTCGGAGGTTCAACAATTGAGGCACAGCGCGATATAGCCGACTTTGTTCCGAAAAAAATATTGGGATACATTAATTCTGGTAGTACAGAAGATTCGGTGAATTTCCCAAATATTCGTCTGCCCCAACAAAAAGACCGCCACCGCTTTCTGCACATTCACAAGAATGTTCCCGGAGTAATGGCTGAAATCAACAAAGTCTTGGCCAGCTATCAACTCAACCTGGTAGGACAATTTTTGTCTACCGACCCAGAGGTGGGGTACGTGATTTCTGATGTAGATTCGGCCTATAATCCGGAGGTAGTTTCAGCCCTAAGGGCTGTTCCGAATACCATTAAATTTAGAGTGCTATATTAAAGAGATTATTCGTGGTGGTAGGGCTCATTATTTAAGATAGTGAATGCGCGATAGAGCTGCTCCATAAAAACGGGTCGCACCATTTGATGGGTAAAAGTCATCTTAGATAGAGAGAGCTTGTGCGAACACATTGAACGGATATGTTCCGAAAATCCATAGGCTCCGCCAATTAGAAAACACAGTTCGGGAATAGCCCGTTCCCTCATGTCGCCTAAAAATGCAGAAAACTCAAGCGAGCTTTTTTGTGCCCCCTTATCGTCAAGCAACACTAAGACGGCCTTTGGATTTAAGTGCTTCTGAAACTCCCTTGACTCGTACTCTAAGATCTCTTTAACCGAGAGGCCTTTGGCTTTTGTAACCGTTTTAGCTATCAGCAGTTCAAATTTGCAGTAATGCTTCAACCTCTTTTCGTAATCAGCAATAAGAGTGCTTATTGCTCCGAGATCTGACTTGCCTACCACGATCAGGGTCACCTTCATTTTTACTAATTTCGTTCAGAAGCTAAAGGTAAGGCCAATGGTGACTGTTTAAAAAATGGAGTGTAAACAATCGAATCAATGCTAGCTGGGTTATGAAACACTATTTATTGCGCCTATTTACTCAACTACATCGGTTGTTGTCTACTTGGTTGCAGCGCATTAATTTGCCTGGTTATCAAGGATTCACCTTGTATGATTTAGTTTTTCTTTACTGGTCAGGCCTTATTAAAGGCGCATTGAGTTCAAGGGCAAGTGCCATTGCTTTTAGTCTTTTTACGGCCCTTTTTCCGTTGTTAATTTTTTTACTCACCTTGATGCCACATCTCTTTGATTTGGCGAAGACCAATGTTTCATACGACTTGACTTTACTTCGCTTTTTAGGGGCCTTCTTACCTGAAGCAACCGCCGATTATTTTTCACAGATTTTTGCCGAACTCAAAGACAAGCGAACAGGCACCTTAATTTCATCCACATTCGTGATTTCTATCTTTTTGGTAGCCAATGGAGTCAATAGTATTTTCAGCGAATTCGCCCATTCGTATCACGTGGCGTTTACCCGAAACTTTTTTAAGCAGTACCTGTATTCAGTACTAGTGGGATTGTCTTTAGCTCTGGGTATCAGCTTGGGCACATTGGGTTTTGTTTATTCTGAGTGGTATCTCAATCAACTTTCTGTTTCTAGTGATTTTTTTACCGTTCGATTACTGCAGCGTTTTTTGGTGGTGCTCATGGTTTTTGTAGCTACGGCTTCACTTTATTTCTTTGGAACCGCAAAGAAGTCGAGAACCTCCTTTTTCTCTTGGGGTCCCTTAGTGACTACCCTGCTAATTGTGCTCACTTCTTACTTTTTCGGAATCTATGTCGACAAGTTCGCTAGTTACAATGAGCTCTACGGTGCCCTAGGAGGGTTACTGATTCTCATGTTTTACTTGTGGCTGAATTCCAACATTCTACTTTTAGGTTATGAGTTAAATGTGTTATTGGCTCATTTGAAAAGTGGCGAGGCCTCTTCATCGAAGCGCGCATGAGCATATTTGTACACGTTCTACTTCCGCTAAGGCTTTCTAGACCCTTTACCTATCATTTCGACGGGGAGAATAGTTTAAAACGGGGTCAACGGGTGATCGTGCCCTTTGGTAAACGCAAACGCTACACGGGTATAGTCTGGAGTGCCTCCGTCGAGAAACCACCCTATGAAACCAAAGCCATAGAGGGTGTGTTTGATGATGAACCCATACTAACCGAGATACAACTCAATCTTTGGGAATGGCTCGCTAGGCATTACATGACCTCATTAGGGGAAGTTATGCGCACTGCAATGGTTTCGGGATTACTCATTGAGGATGAGCTAAATGCTATTGATTCTGCGCGTTCATCAAGTGAAGTAATGCTTGAGAAATCCCTGCCTAAAAATGAAAGCTGGATAGAATTGGTAGACGGCGAAACAGCTCGGCGTTTCGTTGAAGAAGCTAAGGCGGTCAAACAGGTTGAATTAATCCGAGGCCTGTTGGAGCTAGTCGGGCCCAATGGGCCTATACCCTGGAGAGAACTTCAACACCTTACCAAATCGACTGCAGCTGTGCGCAATGCTTTGGTTAAGAAGGGGATACTACTGCTTTCAGAACGTCCAATTGAGCGGCTAAAGCGCAGTTCTCCTTTGTTTAAGCCCTTTGAATTAACAGCTTCACAGCAACAGGCGTTACGTTTTATAGAGGAAGGTTTTGAAGCCGAGAAGCCCGTTGTGTTAAAAGGTGTCACCGGATCCGGAAAAACAGAGGTGTACATGCAGCTAATCGAAAAGGCGCTAAGTCAATCGGGTCAAGTACTGTATTTACTCCCCGAAATTGCCTTAACCGAGGCCCTCACACTGCGCGTCAGTGCCCGGTTTCCAGAAAAAGTCTTGGCCTATAATTCGTCTTTGAACAAAGCGAAACGCGTCGAGGCCTGGCACAAG
>JAURPW010000021.1:0-9609 GCA_030836435.1 Flavobacteriaceae bacterium | reverse complement strand
TTGGTGCGCCTAGAGCAACTCTTTCCGCTGCCCATTGAAGAGCTTGATGCCGTTTTAGCCAAGTACAGCCACGTAAGTGACGTGGTTTGGGCGCAAGAAGAACCCAGAAACATGGGAGCCTATGCCCATCTTTTATTGCATTACGATAAGGCCCGTAATTTCAGAGTGGCCTCACGCCGATTCTACGGTGCGCCTGCAGCCGGAAGCTCTGTGCGCTCCGCTCGAAGACATCAGCAAGTCATAAATTACGTGTTTGACCAAACACGCGATAATTTTAAACTTTAATCATTAGTTCTGCCCACACCATGATTCTAGAAATGAAAGTTCCCTCACCGGGAGAGTCAATCACCGAAGTTGAAATCGCCACCTGGCTGGTTCAAGACGGAGATTACGTAGAAAAAGATCAGGCCATTGCCGAAGTAGATTCTGACAAAGCCACACTTGAACTTCCCGCAGAGGCCAGTGGGATCATAACCTTAAAAGCGTCAGAGGGTGATGCCGTCGCTGTTGGAGAGGTGGTATGCCTCATTGACACTTCAGCCGCCGCCCCAGAAGCAGCAGCTTCAGCCAAACCGGCTGAAAAAGCTTCGAACGCTGCTCCAGCAGCAGCTCCAGTGGCAGCAGCCGCTGTTTCTGAGCCTGCTGCGGCCACCTATGCATCGGGCACGCCTTCACCTGCCGCTAAGAAGTTGCTAGATGAAAAAGGCCTTGAACCTAATGCCGTAAAGGGTACGGGCAGAGACGGCCGAATAACCAAAGACGACGTGGTAAATGCCAACATCGCGATGGGTTCTGTGGCCGATGGAGCCAATCGCGGACAGACGCGCACTAAACTCTCTATGCTCAGAAGAAAAGTAGCCGAGCGCTTGGTTTCTGCCAAAAACGAGACCGCTATGCTGACCACTTTTAATGAGGTTGACATGTCTGCCGTGTTTGAGCTTAGAGCTCAGTACAAAGAGGTCTTCAAAGAAAAGCACGATGTGGGCTTAGGATTCATGTCGTTTTTCACTAAGGCCGTTATTCGCGCCCTCGAACAGTTTCCGGCCGTTAATTCAATGATCGACGGAAAAGAAATGATCTCTTACGATTTCTGTGATATAAGCATTGCCGTATCGGGGCCAAAAGGACTTATGGTTCCGGTGATTCGCAACGCCGAAAAGCTGACTTTCAGTGGAGTTGAGAACGAGGTGAAGCGCCTTGCTTTGCGTGCTAGAGACGGCTTGATTACCGTAGACGAGATGACGGGTGGAACCTTTACCATTTCAAACGGAGGGGTATTCGGATCTATGTTGAGCACGCCCATTATTAATCCTCCACAGAGCGCCATCTTGGGCATGCACAATATCGTAGAGCGCCCCATTGTGAAGAACAAAGAAATCGCCATTGCCCCCGTGATGTATTTGGCTCTTTCTTACGACCACCGTATCATCGACGGACGCGAGTCTGTTGGCTTTTTGGTAGCGGTGAAGGAGGCCATAGAGAATCCGGTAGAACACCTAATGGGCGGAGATATTAAAAAAGCCCTAGAACTCTAGATGCTCACCGATACACATATTCATCTCTATTCGGAAGAATTTGCTGAAGATGTGCACGACTTAATCGCTCACGCCCGAGAATTGGGTGTCGAGCGATTTTTTCTTCCGGCCATTGACGCCGAATATTATCCGGCTATGAAGGCCCTAAAAGAGCAATACGGCGACAGTATTGCGCTGATGGCGGGGCTGCATCCGACCCATGTGAAAGACGATGTCGACTACCAGTTAGATGTAGTAGAGAAGGAGCTAGCTCAAGGATACGCCATCGCCGTGGGGGAGATTGGCATTGACCTGTACTGGGATCCTTCGACGCTCGAAGTTCAGCGCTACGCCTTTGAACAGCAAATTAAATGGGCCCATAAACTAGACTTGCCCATAGTAATTCATTGCAGAGACGCCTTTGACCAGGTCTTCGAGACGCTGGAATCACTGAGGGCTGAGGGCATAAAGGTCAGGGGTGTATTACATTGCTTCACTGGAACTTTAGAACAGGCCAAACGGGCCATATCCTTAGATCTGTCCTTGGGGATAGGAGGGGTGGTTACCTTCAAGAATGGTCAAATCGATCAGTTTTTGGCACAGATAGACCTCTCGCATATAGTGCTAGAAACCGATGCCCCATACTTGGCTCCAGTGCCCTACCGTGGAAAACGCAATGAGCCTGCCTACCTTTATAAGGTGCTTCAAAAGGTGGCCTCGTGCTATGCACTCTCTGAATCAGAAGTGGCGCTTCGCACTACAGAAAATGCCTTGCGTATTTTTAAACAGTTATGAAATCCACGAAATCTGTCTTACTTATTTACACGGGCGGAACCATAGGCATGTTGGCGGGTCAGTCTAGCGATTCCCTGATCCCCGTAGAATTTAACGATCTAGACAAATACATTCCCGAGCTTGCTTTGCTCGATTGCACCATCGATCATATCGCCCTGAATCAGCCTAAGGATTCCTCAAACATCGAATCACCCGATTGGATGGCACTCCAGCGGCTCATCATTGATAAGAAGGACGCCTATTTTGGGTTTGTGGTACTTCACGGAACCGATACGATGAGCTATGCCGCCTCTATGGCGAGCTTTCTATTGCTGAACCTGAAGAAGCCGGTGATTTTTACCGGCTCACAGTTGCCCATTGGCACCTTGAGAACAGACGCCAAAGAGAATTTGATCACGGCGGTAGAAATTGCTTCTACCGAGCACAATGGAGCCCCTCTTCTTCAGGAGGTGGCCATCTATTTTGAATACAAGCTTTACCGAGCTAATCGCAGCACAAAAATTAACGCGCATCATTTTCAGGCTTTTGACTCACCAAACTACCCTTGGCTTATGCGCTCTGGTGTGCACATGGAGATTCAGCACGATCTGCTATTGAGACCATCAGGCGAGTGGAAAGAAACGGTTGTAAGTCGTGATCTGGAGCAATCGATTTACGTCATAACGCTCTATCCGAACATGCCTGACGCCTTCTTTAACGCAGATTATTCTGCGGCTAAAGCCGTCATTCTCGAGACATTTGGTTCAGGAAACAGCATGCAGCGTGTCTCTATTCGAGACTTTCTTAAGCGCGCCTCGGCTCAGGGCCTACCGGTAATTAATGTTTCGCAATGCCTGGGAGGTGCGGTTGAGATGGGAAGGTATGCCGCTAGCAATGTGCTTTTAGAGGGCGGAGTAATCAACGGCTATGACATGACGCTCGAAGCGGCCTTGGCTAAGGCACATTATCTCGCTGCATTAGGTGCTCCCTACGAGGTCTTCAAAAAAAGCTTTAGCGATTCGCTTTGCGGAGAAATTTCTGTAAAATAATTACATCACTTTTTTTTAGGTCTTTTATTTTTTGTTTCTTGGTGCTCGCTTGTAAAAGCTCGAATCAATAATTTTTTATCTTTAAACCGTTACTAACAAATTTTAAGTCTTAAAAAATGAAAAGATTAACCTTAACTCTGGCTACAGCTGGAATGTTCATTTTTAGTACAGCATCTGCTTCTGCTGCTGTTTTACAAGAAGAAGCTGCTGCTTCAAAAGGATTTACTCAAGTACTTAAAGAGCAATTTATTGCTGGAGGGCCTGCCTTTATGGGGATTGTGTTGCTTTCTTTGATTTTAGGTCTTGCAGTAGCTATCGAGCGTATTCTTTACCTCAATATGGCTACTACGAATACTGCAAAATTGAAGGAGAGTGTCGAGCAGGCATTAGCTTCAGGTGGTATTGAAGAGGCTAAATCAGTATGTAGAGATACCAAAGGCCCAGTTGCCTCTATCTTCTACCAAGGTCTTGAGCGCGCGAGCGACGGAGTTGAGGCTGCTGAGAAAGCAGTTGTTTCATACGGAGGAGTTCAGATGGGACAATTAGAGAAAAACGTTTCATGGTTGTCTTTATTTATCGCTATTGCCCCGATGCTTGGATTCATGGGTACGGTAATCGGTATGATTCAGGCCTTCCAAAAGATTGCTGCAGTAGGTAACCTATCGGCATCGCTTATCGCAGGTGATATTCAGGTAGCCCTTTTGACCACAGTATTCGGTCTTATTGTTGCAATTATTCTTCAAATTTTCTACAACTACATCATTGCTAAAATCGATGCTATCGTAAACGATATGGAAGATTCTTCAATCTCTCTTATCGATATGTTAGCTACCCTTAAGAAATAATTAGTAGAACTCTAAAATCACGAAATCATGCACAGAATCATTAAAATTGTTCTCATAGTGCTAGGAGTGCTTTCGGCAGTTCTATGGTCGAGTCTTCCAGAGACCGATATGCCACCTTCAGAGGCTATTAACAGTGTCTCAATGGACCTCATGTTCAAAATTGTATTCTTGCTACTCCTAGTAGCTACAGCTGCTTCTTTGATCTTTGGATTCAAAAAGGCATTCTCTTCTAAAGGAGGCGTAATGAGAATTGTAAAGGCGCTCGGCTTCGCAGTAGTATTGACTGTAATTGGTTATGCCATTGCCGGAGGTGAAGAACAAGTAGTAGAGGCTGTTCAATCTGAACGCGGGCTTACGACTACTGTGGGTACGGTCAAAACCATTGGTACATTGCTTAACATTTTTTACGGAATGTTAGTGATTGCCATAGTGCTTATGGTGGTGCCTAGTCTTAAGCGTTTAATAGGAAAATAAAAAGCTATGTCTAGAAGAAAAGGAGCACCTGAGGTTAACGCAGGTTCAATGGCGGATATCGCTTTCTTATTGCTTATCTTTTTCTTGGTAACTACTACCATTGAAACAGATGCGGGGCTAGATCGCATGCTTCCTCCTATCGAGCCGCCCGATACTGATGTGGTTATTAAACAGAAGAATATTTTTGTTGTGAATATCAACAAGAATGGTCAACTTCTAGTTGAGGAGCAACTGATGGATATCAGAGACCTCAGAGCTGCAGCGATCGCTTTTTTAGATAACGGTGGAAGCCCTACTGGAACTCCAGAGTACTGCAACTACTGTAAGGGAAAACGCGATGAAAAGTCATCAGATAGTCCACAAAAGGCTATTATTTCATTGAAGAATGACCGTGAGACTACATACAGCACTTACATCACTGTTCAAAATGAATTAGTTGCGGCCTATAACGACCTTAGAAATCGTGAGGCCAGACGACTTTACGGACGTGACTTCACTGAGATGGAATCGGAGTACTTAAACCCTGAAACCCCCTCTAGTGTGCGCGATGAGCTTAAAGAGAAGGTTCAAAAAATTCAAGAACTGTTCCCTCAAAAGCTATCTGAGGCTGAAACCAGTAAAATTTAACTTTTAATAGAACAAGAGCATCATGTCAAAATTTGCAAAAAAGAAAGACGGAGATTTGCCAGCGGTTTCAACGGCCTCTCTGCCGGATATTGTTTTCATGCTTCTCTTTTTCTTCATGACGGTTACCACTATGAAAGACAGCTCACTGTTTGTTGAGAATGTTCTTCCAAATGCCGATCAGACTAAAAAGTTAGAGAAGAAAGACCGCGTGATTTACATCTATGCGGGCAAGCCCACTCAAGAGTATGTTAAGACTTTTGGAGAGGAGCCCAAAATTCAGTTAAATGACAAGTTTGCGAACGTTCCTGAAGTAGGTCCGTACATTCTTGCAGAACGTGCTAAAAAGCCTCAAGAACTGCAGAATGTATTGACAACGGCCCTTAAGGTAGATCGCAACGCTAACATGGGTATCGTAATGGATATCAAGCAAGAGCTTAGAAAGGTAAACGCTCTAAAGGTGAATTATACCACCTATGAGGGTAATGCCTTTGCCAACTTGCAATAGTAATTTAGTAACGGATATACTTGAAGCCCTGGATTTTTCTGGGGCTTTTTTTATAGACTGCGCCTAAGTCGAGCCACAGGAAGATCGAGTTGCTCGCGGTACTTTGCGACGGTTCTTCGCGCCACTTTAAACCCTTTTTCTTTGAGCACCTTGCCAATCTGATCATCGGTCAGAGGGGCTTTTTTATCTTCTGCCTCAATTAGGTCTCTAACCAGCGACTTTATTTGACGAGTAGAGACTGTTTCTCCGTCTTCATTAGTCATAGCATCTGAGAAGAACGTCTTGAGTAGTTTGGTTCCGTAAGGGGTGTCTGCGTACTTGCTATTGGCTACCCTAGATACGGTAGACACATCCATTCCAATGGCTTCTGCAATATCCTTTAGAATCATGGGTTGAATGTCGCGCTCGTCTCCACTTAAGAAATAAGACCTTTGGTGCTGTACAATGGCATTCATGGTAATCAAGAGCGTGTTTTGCCGTTGTTTTATCGCGTCAATAAACCATTTAGCTGAGTCTAGTTTTTGCTTTACAAACTGAACGGTCTCCTTTTGCTCTTTAGAGGGCTTTCCTTCTTGATAGGTTCTAATCAGCTCTTGATAGGCTTTTGAAACGTGCAATTCTGGAGCGTTTCTGGCATTCAATAGTACATCGATCTGATCTTCTTCGATACGGATCGTGAAATCGGGTATGATGTAGGTGTTGGTTTTGCTTTGGTTGGCAAAACTGGCACCCGGTTTTGGATTGAGCTTTTCGATTTTGGTGAGCGCCTCTTTCAACAGCTCTTCACTAGATTTGTGTTTGGTTTGCAGTTTTTCAAAATGCTTTTTAGAGAAGAGGTCAAATGAATCTCGGATAATGGCCATGGCCAGATCTCTAGCCTCACTGGCTGACTGCCGCTCTAGTTGTAGTTTTAAGCACTCTGCAATGTTTCTCGCTCCAACCCCAGCAGGATCTAACTGCTGAACGATGTGCAGCGAATCAATAAGCTCTTCGGGGGCCACCATCAGGTTCATGTGAAAGGCCATGTCATCGATGAGGTCTTCTTCAGGTCTTCTGAGGTATCCGCTTTCGTCGAGACTACCAATAAGGTACTCAGCGATGAGGTAGGTTGATTCGCTGACCTCAAAGGTGCCCAATTGACTAATTAAGTGCTGATGAAACGAGGTGCCTGCAGCATAAGGTATCTGATGGTCTTTTGATTCTTCAGGGTAATTGGAGTCGGTTGTTTTGTAATCGGGTACATCGTCGTCTGAGAGGTAGTCTTCGAGGTCTAGCGTCTCGTTTTCTTGCTCATCCCAAGGCTCATCTTGGTCTTCGTAAAGCTCATCTGTTTCGACCGATTCTTTACCTTGCTCTAAGGCGGGATTTTCTTCAATTTCTTGTTTCAAGCGCTCCTCAAATGCCAGAGTAGGCAGTTGAATGAGTTTCATGAGCTGTATCTGCTGAGGAGAGAGCTTTTGACTAAGTTTTAATTGAAGCTGCTGTTTGAGCATGGTACCTATTTAGAATTCTGCATTCTGAGGCGTTCTAGGATAGGGGATGACGTCGCGAATATTGCCCATGCCGGTTGCGAACATCACTAGGCGCTCGAAGCCCAATCCGAACCCGCTGTGTACGGCCGTTCCGAATTTTCTCAGATCAAGATACCACCAGAGCTCTTTAGGGTCTATACCCATCGCGTTAATCTTTCTTTCGAGCACATCGAGTCGTTCTTCGCGTTGTGAACCTCCAACGATTTCGCCAATACCTGGAAACAACACGTCCATGGCGCGAACGGTCTGCTCATCTTCATTCAGGCGCATATAGAACGCTTTTATTTTGGCCGGATAGTCAAACAGCACAACCGGGGCATTGAAATGCTTCTCTACCAAGTAACGCTCATGCTCGCTTTGAAGATCGGCTCCCCATTCGGATAGGGGGTATTTGAATTTCTTTTTTTGATTTTCTTTCGACTGTTTAAGAATCTCAAATGCCTCTGTGTAGCTCAATCGAATGAAGGGCTTGTCTACAACAAACTTCAGTTTCTCGAGCAGCAGCATCGGGCTGCGATCTTTTTCGGGTTTGGTTTTGTCTTCATCTGCCAGGCGCTGCTCTAAAAAGCTAAGATCTTCTTTGCAGTGCTCGAGCACATAACCTATAGTGCTTTTTATAAAGTCTTCGGCCAATTCCATGGTGTCTTCAAGATCGTAAAAGGCCATTTCGGGTTCAATCATCCAAAACTCGGCTAGGTGTCTAGACGTGTTTGAGTTTTCTGCTCTGAAGGTTGGCCCGAAGGTATACACCTTTCCTAGACCCATGGCATAGGTTTCGGCCTCGAGCTGTCCAGAAACAGTTAAATGCGTCTCCTTGCCGAAGAATTCGTTAGTTGATAGTTTGAACATTTCTCCCGCACCCTCTGCGTCAGTTCCTGTGATAATGGGGGTATTCATGTAGAAAAATCCATTCGAATTGAAGTACTGGTGAACAGCAAAAGCCAGCGCCGAACGCACACGCATGATGGCGGCGAAGGTATTGGTTCGAATGCGCAAATGCGCCTTTTCTCTTAAAAACTCTAAGCTGTGTTTTTTAGGTTGAATGGGATAGAGGTCGGGATCGGCCGTCCCGAGAAGTTCGATAGCCTCTACTTGTATTTCAACGTGCTGCCCTTTGCCCTGACTCTCCACAAAAAGGCCACTAAGTTTAAGGGCCGTTCCGGTATGTATCTTGCTCAATAGGTCTTCATCGAAAGACTCAAAATCTACTACACACTGCAGATTAGTTAGCGTTGATCCGTCGTTAAGGGCAACAAAGCGATTACTTCTGAAGGTGCGCACCCACCCCATAACCGTTACCGACTGATTTATTGGATTTTGTTCGAGAAGTTGTTTGATCGTTTCAGGCTTGTACATATACGCTAAAATTTCGGTCTGTAAAGATACATTTTGCCCTTGGCTTGTCTAGTCAATCGCATCTACATCTTTGGGAAGAATGTCGATTTTAGGCTGCTTAAGCACTTTTTTATTGGCTATGTTCCGCTCTAAAGAGAGCAGTAAGCAGGGTAGTAATACGAGATTGGCTAACATCGCAAGTAGCAAGGTAGCTGAGATTAATCCTCCAAGAGCTTGGGTTCCTGCGTAATTGCTAATCATAAATACCGAGAACCCAAAGAAAAGTACCACTGAGGTGTAGAACATGCTCACACCCGTTTCTTTGAGGGCCGCAAAAACCGATTTTTTGATATGCCAATCGTTGAGTACCAACTCCTGGCGGTATTTGGCCAAGAAGTGAATGGTATCGTCTACCGATATTCCAAAGGCTATACTAAAAATCAGAATAGTGGAGGGCTTAATAGGTATTCCGGCGAAGCCCATTAGACCCGCGGTCACCAATAAGGGTAGCAGATTGGGAATCAGAGAAATGATAATCATCTGGTACGACCGAAATAGGTAGGCCATAAACAGCGAAATGAGAATTACCGCTAGCAAGAGTGAAATGAGCAAATTATTGACCAAATAGCGGGTGCTTTTGAGATACAGAAGGGCCTTTCCGGTAATGCTTACATGGTAACGGTCTGAAGGAAATATGCGTTCAATAGAACGGTATAACTGGTCTTCAAGCACCTCCATTCTTTGGGTTTTCACGTCTTTCATCATCAGCGACAGACGCGCGATTTGCTCTTTTTCGTCGACCATAGAGCCCATTAAATCGCCTTTAGAGTCGGTGTTGACTGCCGATGAAATGGCATCTAGTATAAAGTTGCGCTCTTGGGTAGTAGGCAACTGATAGTAGCGGGGGAGCCCTTTATAGAAGGCCTGCTTCGCGTATTTTAAAACCGCAGATAT
>JAURPW010000020.1:0-10802 GCA_030836435.1 Flavobacteriaceae bacterium | reverse complement strand
CTCTGCTGAATAGCCTCTTTGTGAATAGATTTCAGCATGCCAATCATTCCAGCGGCCATGGCGTTTTTCAAGTTGTGCAGGCCTTCGACCGGAACCGCCGAAGTGTTGATCTCAATAGTCTGGTTGTTCACATTCATAATCATTTTGTCTTGGTCTAAATAGGCCCCTTGGGTCAATTTCTTCTTAACACTAAAGGGCAATTGTGTGGCACGGATCTCGTGTACACAGGCCTCTAAATGCTGCTGAATCACCTGGCAATCGGCATCGTATAGGAAATAGTCTTTCTCAGTCTGATTCATGCAGATCCTAAACTTGGCATCGATGTATGACGAAAAATCATCACCGTAGCGGTCAAGGTGATCTGGAGTAATATTGGTAATCACCGCAATGTGAGGCCTGAAGTCTTTAATGTGATCGAGCTGAAAGCTGCTCACCTCAAGAACATATAGGGCCTGTGGTTTGGTGGCCAACAATCGTGCAAAGCTGTCTCCGATGTTTCCTCCCAAGGCAACATCTAGCTGATGGTCTTCAAGAATCTTATGGGTAAGTGCCGCAGTAGTGGTTTTACCATTAGTACCTGTGATGGCCACAATCTCGGCTTGGGTGTGTTTAAAGGCAAACTCGATCTCAGAAACCACCGCTATGCCAGCTGCCTCGAACTTTTTAATAACCGCTACCTCATTCGGAATACCTGGGCTCTTAACAACAAGGTCGGCCTGTTTCAGGCGGTCCCAGCTATGCCCACCCGTCTCAAATTCTATCTCATAATGTCGCATAAGCCCCTCGTAATGGGCATTAACAGCGCCATTATCGCTTACGAAAACACGATCTCCCAGCTGCTTGGCTAGAATGGCCGCACCCACTCCACTTTCTTGAGCGCCCAAAACCACAATGTACCTAGATCGACTCATTAACGAATTTTTAGGGTAACTACACTGAGTACAGCGAGTAAGATGCCAACGATTAAGAATCGCGTGACAATTTTACTCTCGTGATATCCTTTTTTCTGATAGTGGTGATGCAGCGGAGCCATCAAAAAGATGCGCTTACCTTCTCCAAACTTCTTCTTGGTGTATTTAAAGTATCCGACTTGACTCATCACCGATAAGGATTCTGCCAAGAATACCCCGCAAAGCACGGGTATGAGTAATTCTTTGCGCACGATAAGTGCGATTACGGCGATTAGACCTCCAATAGTCAAGCTTCCGGTATCTCCCATAAACACCTGGGCCGGATAGGCATTGTACCATAAAAAACCAATGAGCCCGCCAATAAAGGCGCCCGAGAAAACCACCACCTCTCCCACTCGAGGCAAGTAGAATATATTGAGGTAGTCGGCAAACAACACGTTTCCTGACACCCAAGCCATAAGCAATAGAGTGAGCACAATGATTACTGATGAGCCGGCCGCCAATCCGTCAATACCATCGGTCAGATTTGCCCCATTCGAAACCGCCGTGATAATAAAGATGACCACCAAGATAAAGACCACCCAAGAGTACTGGGCCCAGTCTTCAGAGAAGAAGGTCAGAAAATCGGCATAGTCGAGCTCGTTATTTTTAAAAAACGGCAGGTTGGTCTTCACCGACTTGACCTCTATGCTCTCTCTTAATGATACCCCGGCAGATTCTTCCCTTAAGGTGACTTGCGGGTGAAAATAGAGCACCGCGCCCACTACCGCACCAAGCCCAACTTGACCTATGATTTTAAAAATGCCCTTTAAGCCTTCTTTGTCGTTTTTAAACTTCTTGATGTAGTCGTCTATAAATCCTATACTACCCATCCAGACCGTGGTCAGTATAAGCAGTTGTATGTACACATTGGTTAAATCAGTAAAGAGTAAAGCGGGAATTAGGGTGGCGCCAATAATGATGAGCCCACCCATAGTAGGTGTACCGGCCTTCTGGGACTGACCGGCTAGTCCAAGATCGCGAATGCTCTCGCCGATCTGTTTTTTGCGCAGCAAACCAATAATCGACTTTCCGAATACCGATCCAATGATAAGCCCTGTCAAGGTGGCTAAGGCCGCCCTAAACGACAAGAACTGAAAGAGTGAGGCCCCAGGTAGCTGGTAATTGCGCTCAAGAAAATCAAATAGATGGTAAAGCATAGGGTTAAGCGTTTAACAGTTCTTTTACCGTTTTTAAGTCATCAAAATCAAAGCGCTGGCCACCGATCTCTTGGTACTTTTCGTGACCCTTTCCGGCGACCAGCAGTATGTCGTTTGGTTGCGCCAAGGTAACGGCCATCTTTAGTGCCTCTAATCGATCAGGCTGAACCAGAACCTTTCGCTTTAGGTCTATCGAAACCCCTTCATTCATATGATCAATTATGCGCAAAGGATCTTCGTTTCTGGGATTATCTGAGGTAAAAAGCACCACGTCACTCTGTTCTGCAGCAATTTTTCCCATCTCTGGTCGCTTGGTCTGATCCCGGTCTCCACCGCAGCCCAACACCGTAATTAAGCGTTCGTTTTTGGTGCGCAATTGAGCGATAGCCTCGTAAACATTTTTCAGTGCATCTGGGGTGTGGGCAAAATCGACAATAGCCAATACCTTATCGGTTCCCATGACCACATTAAACCGACCTTCTACTGGCTTAAGCTGACTCATAGCAACGGTAACCTCATCTTTATCAAAGCCTAAGAGCGCGCACACTGCGTATACCGCCAACAGATTTGAGGCGTTGAATGCACCGTGAAGAGGAGTGTAAAGCTCTTTATCCTCTATGCGCACCAACATACCTGTTGCTTGATTCTCTACTACTTGAGCTTTGAACTCGCTAATCGTTTTAAGGCCGTAGAAATGCATACTAGCCTTTGAATTTTGGAGCATATAGCGCCCGTTTTTATCATCGGCGTTGGCCAACGCAAAAGAGCGCGGCTCGAGCTGATCAAATAGGCGTTTTTTGACATCGCGATACGCCGCGAAGGTCTTGTGGTAATCGAGATGGTCATGAGAGAGATTGGTAAATACCGCTCCCTGAAAGTCAATACCCAGATGACGCTCTTGATCAATGCCATGGGAACTGACCTCCATGAAACAAAACGAGCAGCCTCGATCGTGCATCTGTGCTAAGTGGTGCTGAACCACTAGAGGGTCTGGAGTCGTATGCGTGGCATTAAACACTTGATCGCCATAGCATATCTTGATGGTAGAAACCAATCCCGCATCATATCCCATGAGACGAACCGTCTCGTAGAGCAAGGTGGCTACCGATGTTTTTCCATTGGTGCCGGTAATTCCAACCACTTTAACCGAAGACGAGGGATTATCAAACCAATTCGAGGCTACCCTCGAGAGCGCAGCGCGTGTGTTTTCGGTCTGAATGTAGGTTATCCCTTCCTTTAAGGTTTCTGGCAAGTGCTGACAAAGTACCGCCACCACTCCCTTTTCAATCACTTCGTCAATAAACTGATGACCATCGATGAGCCCGCCTTTAATGGCTACAAATAAAGAACCCTCGCCACAGTTACGCGAGTCTGCTGTAACGCCGCTAATCAGCCTTTCGGTTGATCCCGAAACCGCATTAATCGCGACCTTATACAACAGTTTTTTCAGTGTCTTCATTTAATGGCAATTTCAGCTTGCGTAATTTCAGGAGCGAGCAATGGGGTTACACTCACCAATGGCTTTAGGACAGGTGCCTTTGACGACTGGGTAAGCTGCGTCTCTAGACGTACTTGATCCACAAAAGGAGAGGTCGCATATATTTTCTGTGCGATAGACTTAAAAACTGGACCGGCAACATCGGCTCCGTAAATTTTATCGTTCTTATCTGGACGGTGAACCACTACAATGCACGAATAGCGAGGAGCGTCCGCAGGAAAGTACCCCACAAATGAAGACACATAATCCACATTCTCTTTGCCCAACTGATAGTTAACCTGAGCGGTACCTGTTTTTCCGGCGATCGGAAAATGCTTGTCGTATAGCTTGTGTGCCGTTCCGTAAGGCTTTTCTACTACGTCAGCCAGCAATCGTTGCGCGATTTTCACCGTTTTCGTACTGGCTATAGACGGATGTATCACCTCTGTGTCAAAACTGCGCACCACCTGATTTCCACGCCTCACCTCAGCGACAAAACGAGGCTTAATATACCGGCCGTCGTTCGCAATCGCATTATAGAATGCAAGCACCTGAAGAGGCGTCATGAGCAGCTCATACCCGTGAGACATCCAGGCCAGGGAGAGACCTGACCAGCCCTTGTCGCCCGGATAGCGAATTAAGGGGGCTTGCTCCCCTTCAATAGGTAAACCTAAAGGCTCGTGCAACTTCATAGAATAAAGTCGATTCACAAAAGCCTGCGCACTTCCCTTGTATCCCTCGTTGATCATTTCAGCAAAGGCGGTATTCGAAGAAACGGCAAAGGCGGTGGCTAGGTTTATGGCGCCGTATCCGCCCCTGCGAGAATCGTAGATGTACTTGTCGTAGACCTTGTATTGACCATATTTTGCATGAAAGGTGCTGGCCGTGTCTACCTTTTTGTCTTCTAAGGCCGCAATGAGCGACATGAGCTTAAAGGTCGAACCCGGCTCATACAAATCAGCTACCGCCGCATTGTAGGTCTCGCTGTAAGTTGAATCAGGGTTCATGTTCAAATTAGACATGGCCCGAATGGCTCCAGTTTGAACATCCATAACTACGGCTAGACCACGCTCGGCGCGATACTGCTTCAATACCTGACTTAAGGTGGAATGTGTGATATCTTGGATATTGCTGTGAATAGTGGAAACCAAGTCATACCCATCTATAGGCTCTTTGGCATTGTCTAGATTAACGGGTTTCCAAAGCCCTTTTTGAATGCGTTGCACCTCTCGAAGACCGTCTTCTCCTTTGAGTACATGATCGTTGAATCCGCCTTCAAGCCCAACCCGGTAGGTTCTGGTACCCTCATCTAAGTAGTAGCCGACCAAACGAGAAGCTAACGGATCTAGCGGTTTTTTTCGGGTAACCTTCGAGTCTACAATCAGCCCTCCTTTACCCCTGCCGTGCACAAAAAGCGGAAAATGCTCAAGGCGCTTGTAGTCACCATAGTCTAAATTGGAGGCTATTCGCACATAGCGGTCTTTTTCTTGACGCGCTCTTCTCAACTTCGCTTCTAGCCCCTTAGCATCTGTGTTAAGTAATTGCGCCAATGAATCGCATAACAACCCGATCTCATTCTCAAACAGATCGCCTCTAGACACTGTTGGATCAAAATGCACCGTATACGAAGACACCGATGTGGCTAACAGCGCACCGTCGACTGAGTATATCGAGCCCCTTTTCGCTTCAATAGGCTCGAGTTTGCGGTTATCGTAAAGTGCAGAATGCTTTAACTCTTCCTTCTCAACCCACTGAATTTGAAACAGTTTGTACGAGATGAGCCCACCAAAGAGCAACATAAAAGCCGCTACTAAAAGCAGGCGCCTCATCATTGTTGTTACCTTTTGATCCATACTAATTCACTACAATTTTAACGGGCGGAACCACCGATGGCCGTAACCCTTTACCCTCTAAACTCTTTTTCATAGAAGACTCTAATCGAATCTGCTGTACCGCTCGTCGACCCTCAATATGCTCGTTTCTAAGCCCCTGAAGCTGTTTGCTCAAGGTGTCTATGCGAACCACCTTCTGGTCAACACTATGAGCCGCATAGATCATAAGCCCGAAAAGTGAAAAGACAAAGAAGATGAAGCGCCAATTTTTGGCTGCGTCTTCACTCACCAAAAGGCTCCCCTTGAATAACTCTACAAACCAGTTTTTCATGACTCCTTGTACAGATTTTTTACACGCTCTGCGACTCGAAGCACCGCGCTTCTCGACCTAGGGTTCAGTCGCAGCTCTTCTTCAGAAGCCTCTATCGGCTGACCCAGCTTTTTAAAAAATAATTTTGGGTTACCGTAGAAGTCCTTTTCGATTTGACCGTCTACCCGAGAGGCCCTTATGAAATTTTTCACCAGGCGATCTTCTAGAGAATGGTAGCTCATAAGCGCAATACGACCGCCTTCTTCAACAACATCAATCAGCTGCACAAGCATCTGCTCAATAGCCTCTAGCTCTTGATTTACCTCTATGCGTATAGCTTGAAAAACTTGAGCGTTCTGCTGATTGCGCTTGGGCACATACAGCACAGACTCAACCGCCTCCAGTAGTTCAAATGTGGTAACAATTGGCCCCAATTGCCGGCGCTTCTCGATGGCCTTTGCAATCGAAAAGGCGTTCTTCAGATCGGCGTATTTTCTAAACAACTGCGCAAGCGCATCTACCGAATAGGTGTTCACCACGTCAGCAGCTGTGGTTTTCATTTGCGCGCTCATTCGCATGTCAAGGGGCGCATCAAAGCGCGTGGAAAAACCACGCTTCGCCGTGTCAAATTGGTGCGATGAAACACCAAAGTCTGCCAAGACACCGCTGACAGAGGTACAACCGAAAAAACGAAGTTGCGCTTTGAGGTGCTTAAAGTTTGAGGCGATCAAGGTAAATCGCGGATCGTCTATGGCGTTTTGCTGAGCATCTGCATCTTGATCAAAGGCGAAAAGCCTGCCCGAGGCTCCCAGTTTTTCTAGAATAGCCCGTGAATGACCACCTCCTCCAAAAGTCAAGTCTACATAAGTGCCGTCGGGGCGTATCGATAGCGCCTCGACACATTCACTAAGTAAAACCGGACTATGATAGGTTTGTGTCATCAGAGAATATAGATTCAGCTAGGTCAGCGTAAATGTCTTGTCCTTCAGTCAACACAGCCTCGTACTTTTCCTTATCCCAGATCTCAATGCGATTAATAGCTGAGGCGAGTACCACCTCTTTACTAATAGACGCAAAAGAGATTAATGCCTTGGGGATTTGAAGTCGTCCGTGCTCCTCAAGATTGATCTGTTGCGAGCCGGCAAGAAAGTTTCTTAAAAATGTATCGTAGTTTCTGCTGAATTGATTTTTAGCCAAAATCTTAGTCATCAGCTCGTCATACGCCTGCTTAGGATAGAACTCAAGACACTGCCGAAAGACCGAGCGCTTCAGCACAAAACCCTTGTCAAGTACCGGAAATAACTGCGACATCAAGGTAGACGGAATATTCACCCGCCCCTTAGCATCTGCCTTACACTCGTATTGTCCGATTAAATGGGTCATACTCACTGATATACCCCTCAAATATAGGGGTTATATATCCACTTTTTTACACTTTTCGACACTTTTATCCACAATTTGAAGAAAGTTATCCCCAATAGTGTAGTTGCGCTAATTTTCTATATTTGGGCTTTGCAATCCCACAGTATGCAGCAAGGTCAGAAGACTAAGAGTACCGGTGAGTTTCAGTATTTAGATCAAGGTGAAGGCACCCCTATTATTATTCTGCACGGGCTAATGGGAGGCCTCAGTAATTTCTCTGCCGTAGTTAGTCATTTCTCTCAGCTGAACTACCGCGTTATTATTCCCGTTCTTCCGCTGTATGATCTACCGCTACTCAAGACTACAGTTAAGGCTTTTGCAGAATACATAAACGACTTCATCAAGCATCTAGAACTATCCGATGTAATCTTGCTGGGTAATTCGCTAGGAGGACACATTGGTTTGCTACACGTGAAATTGTTCTCTTCAAACGTAAAGGCCCTGGTCATCACTGGAAGTTCTGGGCTTTACGAGAACTCCATGGGAGACAGCTACCCCAAGCGTGGAGATTACGAATACATCAAAAAGAAAGCCGAGGAGGTGTTTTACGATCCAGAGGTCGCCACTAAAGAAATTATTGACGAGGTTTTTGAACTGGTAAACGATCGCGGTAAACTCGTAAAGACCTTGGCCATTGCCAAGAGTGCTATTCGTCACAATATGGCCAAAGATCTGCCTAAGCTCAAGACACCTACTTGTATTATTTGGGGCAGAAACGACAAGGTTACCCCCCCTGAAGTGGCTGAAGAATTTCACAAGCTGCTGCCCGATTCTGAACTCTTTTGGGTTGACCGCTGCGGGCATGCGCCGATGATGGAACATCCTGAAGAATTCAATAGACTACTAGAAGCTTGGCTTAAAAAGCGCCAATTGTAAAACCCAAAGGGTATGAAAATTCATTCGGCAAAGTTCGTGATGAGCAATTCATCGGTAGAACAATGCCCTTCTCAACCGTTGCCTGAATACGCGTTCATTGGCCGATCTAACGTGGGCAAATCTTCGCTTATCAATGCACTAACCAATCACAGTTCGCTAGCGAAGACCTCCTCGCGACCTGGAAAAACACAGCTCATCAATCACTTCATTATCAATGAAAACTGGTTTTTGGTCGACCTTCCGGGATACGGATACGCGCGTGTTTCGAAATCCACTAAGAAAGAATTTCAAAGTTATATACGCAGCTATTTCAAAAAGCGCACTCAATTATTTTGTGCCTTTGTGCTCATAGATATTCGGCATAAACCTCAGCCCATTGATCTAGAATTTATGGAGTGGCTAGCCAGCAACGAGATCGCATTTTACATGGTCTTCACCAAAGCCGATAAACTGAAGCCGGGAGCCATTAAGGTCAAGGTAGACGCGTACTGCAAAGAGATGACCGACTCATTGTGGGAAACGCATCCGCCCTATTTTATCACCTCTTCAACTACCCAAGAGGGTTGCGATGAAATACTTCAAGAAATAGATCGGTTGAATCGCGAACTAAGGGGAAACTTATAGACTATTGATTAGTGTACAAGTTTAACTTGTCGGCAAAATAGGCAGCGTATTCTCTGATTGATGCAGACACTTCGGCTTCTTGGGTGGCCTTTTCAAAGGTTGAGGCCATACGCACCAGGGTCTGATGAAAAAACAATTTCATCTCATCGACCGGCATGTCTTTTGTCCACAGGTCTATGCTCAGCGTCTCTTTGGCCGAGGGATCCCAGATAGACAATAAAAGAGCTTTGGTCTCAGCTTGTTCTACTCCGCCATCTTTGGCTGTCCATTTTAGGGTTTCAGGAATTTTATTTTCATCTAATTCTATCTGCAGCGTAATTTCTGATTGATGTGAGGTAGCCATATTGAATTGTTTGCTCAAAATTACCCATTCTAAGTCTTAACTTTGCATAAAAAGGGCTCATGAACGTTTCAGCAATATCTGATCACATCGTAAGCTGGCTAACTCAATACGCCAAACAGGCCAGAGCTAAGGGCTTTGTGGTCGGAGTTTCTGGGGGCATTGATTCGGCAACCACCTCAACGCTTTGCGCCCTAACGGGCCTAGAGGTCACTTTGCTCAATCTTCCGATTCACCAAGCCAATGACCAGCTTAACCGCGGATTAAATCATATGAATTGGCTCAGCAACACGTTCACCAATATTCATACGCATACGGTACCGCTAGATGCCACATTCGAGGCCTTCAAAGCCGCACAAGTCGTCGAAGGATCTGACCCTGAGCTGACACAACTGGCACTCGCTAATTCGCGTGCCAGGCTCAGAATGGCCACTCTCTACTACACGGCTCAATGCCGATCTGCTCTTGTGGCCGGAACGGGCAATAAAGTAGAAGATTTCGGGGTTGGTTTTTACACCAAATACGGCGACGGCGGAGTAGACCTTAGCCCCATAGCCGACCTCACAAAAACCGAAGTATGGAAGTTAGGTGAGTACTTAGGGGTGGCTCGCGAAATCGTGGATGCCCCTCCGACTGACGGTCTATGGGGAGACAATCGCTCTGATGAGGATCAAATAGGTGCGAGTTATCCCGAATTAGAATGGGCCATGGGTATGCACGAACAAGGAAAATCTGCTGAGGCCTTTGAGGGAAGAAAACGGGAAGTTTTTGAGACCTTCACGAAGTTTCACCGAGCCAATAAGCACAAGATGGATCCTATACCGGTTTGCCAGATTCCGCAAGAATGGCGTTAACCTAAACGGTTAGCACCCGGTTGAGCCTCTTGCTCAGTACTTGGTTGAGCATCAGGTAATCCATAACCTCTTCAAGCAAATGGGAGTCTGTCTCTTCTGCAGTTCTCTTTTGCAATTCGCTTAGGTGCTGCTGAACCCAGTGAGACCTTAGAGAAAGTATGGTTTCAGACACGTGTTGGGCGATCTGATCTTTTCGCTCTTTCGGATAGATATTTTTGCGCTCCCACTGATGCAACTCGTACTGTTCGTATTCAAAAACAATAGAAGAAACGTGCTCAATCAGCTCTTCTTTTTGCTGCTTTTCTAAAAATTTGAGCAGGTCGGTAATTTCTTCGCCCTGTTGCTCTGTGTAGAAGCGAATGACCCAGTCAAATAAGCTGCTGTAGACCGGATCCGAGAAGCGCATCTCGTCTTGCTGCAAATCGAGGTATATTTTCTCATACACCTTCGACTCTACTGAAGATCGCCTAGCCACTAGTTCACCACTTTTCTCGTCGGGCTCCAAGAACTCGTCGTCAAACACTTCACGCATGGGCCCATAAAGCAGTAAAGATTCAATGAGCGAACGCTCAAGCTCTTTTTGGCGGTCTCTACTTTCTACCGGCTTAGCCTGAGAGACCACCGTTAAGCCCTCGTTACCCTGGGTCTGACTTCTTGAACGTGCATCGCGTTTCTCTTTAGACTCTAAGTCGGCTAACGCTGCATAAACCGTAGCCTCACTCAAGTTAAAGGTGTCAACACATTGCTTGATGTAGAGCTCTCTTTTAATGGGATCGCCAATATGCCAAATGCTCTTAACGATTTCACGGATAGCCTCTGATTTGGTAATGGCATCTTTTGCCTCTCCCAGAAGAATTTGAGACTTATACGTGATAAAATCTATTTGATGGGCTTCAAAGTAAGCTGTGATTTCATCAAAATCGTGGTTTCGGGCAAAGCTATCTGGATCTTCTCCTT
>JAURPW010000019.1:0-3900 GCA_030836435.1 Flavobacteriaceae bacterium | reverse complement strand
TCCTGAAGTTGCAGGCGGGTGATCGTATCGAGCGCGGAAAACGGCTCGTCCATGAGTACGACGGAACGATCTTCCATAAGCGTTCGCACCAGCGCCGCCCGCTGCCGCATTCCACCGGAACAGATGGCTGGCAGGGCGTCGATATAGGCTTCGATGTACTGTTTCTCCGAAGCCGATGAATAAAACGCGATTGATCGGTATTGTGTTCCGCGATCCGGCCCTTGGCGATTTAGGGTGGTGGGGTCGTGGGATACGAAAAACACGGTAAGCAACTCCTGAAAGCTAACTACTGTCGGATCGTAATAGACCGCTACCGCCTCGGCATGGCTGGTCTGCCCATAGCTCACTTGGCGATAGGTTGGGTTCTTTTCGGTTCCGCCCGCGTATCCCGATATGGCCTCTTCAACTCCTTTTACGCTCTCAAAAATAGCCTCTACACACCAAAAACAGCCAGAGGCAAAATAGGCCACCTCTAGTGATTCGTCTTGAATGGGGTAGCTTCTGCTCTCGTTCTGGGCATTAGATGCACAGGATAAAAACAATACTGCACTAAATAGAAGAAGGTGTTTATACATGTTTCTGTGGTTTAAGTGCTTTGGCATTGACAAAAAGCAAAATAGCAAAGGTGATCGCGGCAAAGAAAATGATACTAAAAGATTGCTCTAGGGCCAGTTTAATCGCTGTGGCTGAACAAAGTAAAACGGCCATATAGTTGAGCCTCAAAAGAATTTCTCTCTGTACAACCCAACGCTCTTTAGGTGGCTTTGACATAGGCTAAGACTTCAACACCCATTCTTTAGACTGCAGAAGGGGCTCGGCTTGTTTGTATTTTACCTCTTTTTCTTCCCCGCTTAGCGTATGAACAATTGTTACACGCTCGTTGCGTCCAATTTTAGGGTTTTCTCGAGTAACCGTTTCTGCCACTGGTCGTCGAACACTTGAAGCACCTGAAGCGGCCTCACGCTGTCTTTGCGCCAATTCTTCGGTATTTAAAACCGACTCCTTCGAAACACTTAGTTTTTCGTTTTTGGGCTTTCTCAGCGCATTAACATCGCTAATGGGTCGTTGTTGCTCTGAAGGAATGCGGGCCTTTAACAAGAAGCCCAGCAGCTCTCTATTGACCTTTGCCAGCATCGCCTTAAACAGTTCAAAGGCCTCGAACTTATAAATAAGTAACGGATCTTTTTGCTCGTGTACGGCAAGCTGAACCGATTGCTTCAGCTCGTCCATCTTTCTAAGATGATCTTTCCAGGCCTCATCAATAAGGGCCAGTGCACTGTTTTTCTCGAAATCTTCAACCAAACTCACTGCGTTACTGTTGTTGGCCTTCTCAAGATCGGTGACAATCTGCATCGTTTTTTCTCCATCGCTAAACGGAACCACTATGCGCTTGTAGTTGTTAGCTGGGTTGTTGATGATATTTTGTACCACCGGAAGCGCTACCTGAGCGTGCTCTTGCAATTTTTGCTCGTAGGCTTGATAGGCTTGTGCATAAAGTTCATCGGTGAGGGCGCTAGTTGAAGACTTTAAAAAATGCTGTTCGCTTGCAATTTCAGTGATTCCGAAGAGGCTGATGATCTGAAATTGAAAATCTCTGTAGTCCTCTGCAGCCTTCGTTTGTTCTACTATAGCCTCGCAGGTATCGAAAATCATATTGGCGATATCCACTTTTAAGCGGTTGCCAGAGAGTGCGTGTTTTCTTCGCTTGTAGATGACCTCTCGCTGAGCGTTCATCACATCATCATACTCCAGAAGGCGCTTACGAATACCAAAGTTGTTTTCTTCGACCTTCTTTTGGGCGCGCTCTATAGACTTGGTCATCATGCTGTGCTGAATAACCTCACCTTCTTTTAAGCCCATGCGGTCCATAATTTTGGCCATACGCTCAGAGCCAAAAAGCCGCATCAGGTTGTCTTCTAATGAAACGTAAAATTGCGAACTTCCTGGGTCTCCCTGGCGCCCCGATCTACCTCTCAGCTGTCTGTCAACCCTTCTAGAATCGTGCCGCTCTGTTCCAACAATGGCTAAACCTCCTGCTTGCTTGACGGCTTCGCTGAGTTTAATATCAGTACCCCTTCCGGCCATATTGGTGGCTATGGTTACCACTCCCGCATTTCCGGCCTCTGCAACGATTTCAGCTTCTTTCTTGTGCAGTTTTGCGTTAAGCACATTGTGGTTGATCTTGCGCACCGCTAAAAGCTTAGACACGAGCTCTGAAACCTCAACCGAAGTAGTTCCAATAAGCACCGGTCTTCCCTGAGCAGATAGTTTAACTACCTCTTCTATAAGCGCGTTGTATTTTTCGCGTTTGGTCTTGTAGATCAGGTCGTCTTTATCGTCTCTTGAAATGGGTCGATTGGTTGGTATCTCAACTACGTCGAGCTTGTAGATCTCCCAAAATTCTCCGGCTTCGGTAACCGCGGTTCCAGTCATCCCCGAGAGCTTGCTGTACATTCTAAAGTAATTCTGAAGGGTAATGGTCGCAAAGGTCTGGGTAAGAGCCTCTATCTTGACGTTTTCTTTCGCCTCAATGGCCTGGTGCAGTCCATCAGAATAGCGTCTCCCATCCATGATACGGCCCGTTTGTTCATCAACAATTTTAACCTTGTTGTCGATAACCACGTATTCTACATCTTTTTCAAATAGGGTATAGGCCTTCAGTAATTGGGTGAGGGTGTGAATGCGCTCACTCTTAATCGAAAAATCCTTGAACAGCTGTTCTTTTTTGCTGGCCTCCTCTTCCACAGACAGGCCAAGACGTTCAATTGCGGCTATTTCACCTCCGATATCAGGCAGAACAAAGAACTGCTGATCTTCTTCATTTGATAAGGTCTGAATACCTTTTTCGGTGAGCTCGATTTGATTGTTTTTTTCTTCTATGGTAAAGAGCAGCTCGGCGTCAACCTTAGCCATTTCTTTGGCATTGTCTTGAAGGTAAAAGCTTTCGGTCTTTTGCAGTAACTGACGATTACCTTCTTCACTCAGAAATTTTATGAGGGCCTTGTTTTTTGGAAGCCCTCGGTGCACTCTTAAAAGCAAGAATCCACCTTCTTTGAGATCGCCTGCCTGAATTTTTTTCTTAGCCTCTGCCAATGTTGCTGTTAGTTCGGTGCGTTGACGCTGAACTAAGTCACTTACTCTGGGTTTCAGTTTGTCAAAATCGTGACGCTCTCCCTCAGGAACAGGTCCAGAAATGATAAGAGGGGTTCGCGCATCGTCGATAAGCACCGAATCCACCTCATCGACTATAGCGTAGTTGGGCTTTCGCTGAACGGCATCTTGCGGTTGATGCGCCATATTGTCTCTCAGATAATCAAAGCCAAATTCATTGTTGGTCCCATAGGTAATGTCTGCCATGTAGGCGTTTCGCCTTTCGACACTATTGGGTTGGTGGTTATCAATACAGTCGATTGAAAGCCCGTGAAACTCGAACAGAGGAGCCATCCATTGGCTGTCTCTCTTGGCGAGATAATCGTTAACGGTTACTAGGTGAACGCCTCTTTCAGTCAAGGCATTTAAGTATACCGGAAGCGTGGCCACAAGGGTCTTACCTTCTCCAGTCTGCATTTCGGCTATCTTTCCTTGATGAAGCGTGATACCACCTATAAGCTGAACATCGTAGTGTACCATGTCCCAGACGACCTCTTTTCCGGCCGCATTCCAAGAATTCGACCAGATAGCTTGCTCTCCGTCTAATTGAACATAGGTGCGGGTGGCGGATAGCTCCCGGTCAAAGGCCGACGCGCTTACACGTATAGATGTGTTGTTTTTGAAGCGCCTAGCTGTCTCGCGAACCACCGCAAAGGCCTCGGGAAGCAGCTCCTCAAGGGTTAGTTCGTTAGTAGCTATAATTTTTTCCTCTAATCCATCAATCTGGTCGTAGAGTACTTCGCGCTGATC
>JAURPW010000018.1:0-8795 GCA_030836435.1 Flavobacteriaceae bacterium | reverse complement strand
CTGTCTAATGGGGTCAGCAAAACCGACCTGCTCTTTCCCGAAATCGCCTTGAATCAGTCTTTAGGGATAGGCATAGGTATTACCTTTTTCTTGGGGCTCATTGCAGCCGCATACAGCAGCGCAGACAGCGCGCTTACCGCCCTCACCACCTCGTTCTGCTTAGACTTTTTAAACCTAGAGCGCTATTCAAAAGAGGTGCAGATCAAGCGCAGAAAGCAAGTACACCTGGCCATATCGCTAGTGCTGATAGCGGTAATCATCAGTTTCACCTACCTACTAAGTGACAGTGTGATAGACAGCTTACTGACTATAGCCGGATACACTTACGGTCCGCTTCTAGGCCTATTCGCCTTTGGCATACTGACTTCGTATCAAATCAAAGAGCAGTGGGTGGTCATGGTGTCAGTGATCTCAGTAGGCTCGATTGCAGTGCTCGGATCGCTAGATGCAAGCGTGCTAAACGGATACCAACTGGGCTACGAATTGCTACCCTTAAACGGGCTGCTAACCTTTATTGGGCTCTACGTGATTCGCAGGCCCGCACCTAAAACCGCATAATTACACTTCCCCAAGTGAATCCGCTTCCGAATGCGGCCAAGACCACTAGGTCTCCTTCTTTTATTTTGCCCTTCTCCCAAGCTTCGGTTAGCGCTATTGGGATTGAGGCGGCCGTCGTATTTCCGTACTGAGTGATGTTGTTGTACACCTGATCATCGCTGAGCTTAAACTTACTTTGAATGAACTGAGCGATTCTGAGGTTGGCCTGATGCGGAATGAGCATGTCGATGTCTTCAGGGGTCAATCCGTTATGAGCTAAACCTTCGTGAATAACCTCCGCAAAACGAACCACAGCATTCTTAAAGACAAACTGACCGTTCATGTAAGGCATATACGAGACATCGTCTGGATCGTTGTCGGCCAAAATATCACTCACCCATCGCTTACCCATTCCGGGGGCGATCAGTGAAAGTTCTTCAGCATGCTGTCCTTCAGCGTGCAGATGCGAAGACAATATGCCTCTGCCCTCTTGGGTGCTTCGTGAAACAATGGCGGCTCCGGCACCGTCACCAAAAATGACCGACACATTGCGTCCGCGAGTGGTCATATCTAATCCGTGCGAATGCAGCTCAGAACCGATCACCAAAATGTTTTTGTACATGCCCGTGCGAACAAATTGGTCAGCTACCGAAAGGGCGTACACAAAACCTGAACATTGGTTGCGCACATCAAGTGCTCCGACGGTTCCTATTCCCAAATCGCGTTGAACCAGCACGCCAGGGCCAGGAAAGTAATAGTCTGGACTAAGCGTTGCGAAAATGATGAAATCAATTTCATCTTTGGCGATCTGCGCCCGTTCGATGGCCTTTTCGGCCGCCTTGACCCCCATTGAGGTGGTCGTGTCTTGACCTTTTACGGCAAAGCGGCGTTCTTTAATGCCGGTGCGCTCTTGAATCCACTCATCACTGGTGTCCATCAGCTTTGAAAGATCGTCGTTAGTCACCTTGTTTTCAGGAACATAAAAGCCTAAACCTTTAATATAAGAGGTATGCATATCTGCTATTTTAACTTAAAAAATACGATTAAATCTTAAAGATAGCGTCTAAAGGCTTGGGTGTCGACCTTAGCCTTTAGATCATAGAGTAGATTGTACAGGCCAAAAAAAGTGCGATTCATGTAGAGAAAGTGCTGAGAACCCCTATTGGAATTCATCTTTCTAATTTCTTGGTCGTTTGCAAAAAATTCGGCTGTCTTTCCGATGCCCTCCCAAAATTTGGGATCTGAAAAATCAAAGGTGTCTGCGTTGAAAGGAGCCGTGAACAGGGTCAACAAATCCCGAAATAATTTTGAGAAGTAAGCCACCTCGCGTGGACCGTCTGAGGGCACCAGCATTTCTAGATCGTATAACTTTTCGGTGAATGCCTGCTCGTTATCTTGTGTAGTGTGCTTAGCCAGTTCGAAATAGGGAGTGTAAAACGAATCAGGAATCACCTTTATGCACCCAAAATCGATCACGACGAGTTCGTTGTTTTGGTCGATCAAGAAGTTACCTGGATGCGGATCGGCATGCACCTTTTTGAGTCCGTGAATTTGATACATGTAAAAATCCCATAGCGCTTGCCCTATCGCATTAGCCTCCTTGGCGCTAAAACTCGTTTTCACCCATTGACCCAAGGGCACCCCTTCTACGTAGCTCATAGTCAACACCCGCTGAGAAGATAAGGCGTCGTAGTACTTCGGAAAGTGAATGTGCTGCAAATGCGCACAGGCCTCTGTAATCTCCCTACTTTGCTCGAGTTCTATGCGGTAATCGGTCTCTTCGAGAAGCTTGTATTCGACCTCTTTGAAGTACTTCTCAGAATCTTTGGCACTCATATTAAACATGCGCAGCGCAATGGGCTTAACCAGTGCCAAGTCACTTTGAATACTATCGGCAACCCCGGGGTATTGCACTTTGACTGCAAGGGGTATATGGTCTTTGGTCGCTCGATGTACTTGCCCAATCGAAGCCGCGTTGATAGCGGTATAATCGAAGGTGTCAAAGAGTTGCTCAGGGTCACCACCCAAATAGCGCTTTAAGGTCTTCTTTACGAGCGGAGCAGATAGCGGCGGAACCGAAAACTGAGAGAGTGAAAAGCGCTCTACGTAGGCCTTGGGCAAGATGTTGCGCTCCATGCTGAGCATTTGAGCCACCTTTAAGGCACTCCCCTTGAGGTCTTTTAACGAATCGTATATGTCAGACGCATTGCTTTCATCGAGCTGCACTTTGGCACCCTCTTTATCGAGCACACGCCTGCCGTAATACTTTAAATAGTTTGCACCCAACTTTACACCGGTTCCTGCCAGTTTTGAGGTGCGCTGCAGTTTTGAGGTTGGAATCTTATCGGTTGACTTCACTAGGCAGTAAAGGCTTCTTTAAACAGAAACTTTCCTAGGTCAAAGGCATTTTCTAAGGGCGTATTGTCAAACACATCAAATATGGTGTTCACCGATTTTTCAATCACCACATCTGTTTTCTCAAAGCCTTGAGAGCGGTCTTCGATATAAAACTTGAGTAGAAACAACAACTGGGCCCATCCGGCTTCAGCGAAAAATCGCTTATTGTATTTAAAGGCCTCCATCGACTTAGTCTGATTCTCGTCTTCAATGAGCGACCCAATAAAACGCTTGTATTCACTCCTTAGACCTTTTAAGACCTTGAGATCAGAAAGGTTTTTTTGAGCCCCCTGAAGAGAAAACAATACATATGAGCGGTTAAGGGTGAGGTTCTCAAAAAAGGTGAATAAGTAGCTGAGCACCTTTTCGCGGTTACTGAACCCCTGGTATTCTTTGCTTTTCTGAAGCGTAGCTAAGGCGTTATGATGAAAGGTTTCCCACACTGATTCTGCAACGGCCTCTAGCGATGAAAAATGGCCATAAAAAGTAGCTTCATCAATAGCTAGTTCTTTGCAGAACTTGTACACCGACTTTGGGGCGGTTTCGTGTTCGAGCGAGAAATCGATGTAGGCGGTCAAAATAGTGCCTTTGACATCCGTTTTTTCTTTTGCAGTAGCCTTTGCCATGATAGGTAAACTTTGTTTACACAAATTTACAATAAAGTAAACAATGAATGTGCTTATATGGAAAAGTAAAAACCGCTAAAACGTAGAAAGCGCCCCATCGAAGAATGAAGGAGCGCTTTCAACAACCTAACCAATAAATAAACAAAATCGTTGCTAGCAATTTTCATAGCAAAATTCCCACAACAGTTCAAATATACATTTTGTTTATTAAAAACAAAAAAGAATTAAACATTTTTAAAAAATTTTAGGTTTACCCGAATGTCAAGTTGTCAGCCACTAAACAAATGGTACCGTTTTTGAAAAGAGAGCATAAAACACATCAATCTCATGGAAAAAGGAAAAATTAATGTTTCAGTAGACAACATCTTTCCGCTGATCAAGAAATTTCTCTACAGCGATCAAGAAATCTTTTTACGGGAACTCATATCAAACGCCACCGATGCTACGCTTAAGTTAAAACACCTAAGCAGTATCGGAGAAGCAAAGGTCGAATACGGCTCTCCCATTATTGAGGTAAAAGTCGACAAGGAGAACAAAACGCTTCGCATCATCGACCAGGGTATTGGAATGAGCGAGGAGGAGATTAAAAAATACATCAACGAGGTTGCCTTTTCCGGAGCCGAAGAATTTCTAGACAAATACAAAGACAGTGCGAAAGATTCGGGTATCATCGGGCATTTTGGTCTGGGATTCTACTCTGCCTTCATGGTTGCTGACAAGGTCGAAATCTTTACTAAGAGTTATACCGATACCCCGGCAGTGCATTGGTCGTGCGACGGATCTCCTGAGTTTAGCCTAGAGTCGCATGACAAGGCTGACCGCGGAACAGAGATTGTGCTGCATATCTCAGAAGATGCCACTACCTATCTTGAGGAGTCTACCATTCAGCGACTGCTGAACAAATACAATAAGTTTATGCCTATTCCGATCAAGTTCGGAACGCGCACAGAAACCCTTGAAAAACCTGAGGGGGCCAAAGAAGAGGATCCGGCACCCACTCAAGAAGTAGATGCGATTATCAACAACACCAATCCGGCCTGGACCAAGGCACCGGCAGATCTCCAGAAGGAAGACTACAAAAACTTCTACAGGGAGCTCTATCCGATGCAGTTTGACGAGCCGTTGTTTCACATTCACCTGAACGTAGACTATCCGTTTAACCTCACCGGAATTCTATTCTTCCCAAAACTCTCTAACGATCTTTCTATGCAGAAAGACCGCATTCAACTCTACCAAAATCAGGTCTTTGTGACCGACAACGTAGAGGGAATCGTTCCTGAGTTTCTAACCATGTTAAAAGGGGTTATCGACTCCCCTGATATTCCCCTCAACGTTTCGCGCTCTTACCTGCAATCGGATACATCGGTAAAAAAGATCACCTCGTACATTACACGAAAAGTGGCTGACAAGCTGCAAAGTCTCTTCAAAGAAGACCGCAAAGACTTTGAATCAAAGTGGAACGACATCAAAGTAGTCATCGAATACGGAATGCTCACCGAAGATAAGTTCTTCGAAAAGGCGCAGAAATTTGCCTTGTATCCGACTACCGATGAAGCGTTTTTAACCTACGAAGAGCTCGAAGCCCGCATAAAAGACCTTCACACCGACAAAGACGGTAAAACCGTCATTCTGTACGCCTCGAATAAAGACCAACAGCACGCGTACATTGAACAGGCCAAACAAAAGGGGTATACCGTTCTGTTGCTCGACTCCCCCATTGCCCCACACCTGATTCAAAAATTAGAGGCCGAACTCAAAGACGTTCAATTCGCAAGAGTAGATGCCGATGCAGTTGAGAATCTGATCAAGAAAGAAGAGACCAAGGTCTCTAAGCTCGATGAAACGCAGCGCACTGAGTTAAAAACTCTTGTAGAAGAAACGGTGAAGCCGTTAGGTTACAGCGTTCAGGCTGAAGACCTCAACAGTGATTCACTCCCATTTATGCTCACCGAGCCTGAGTTTATGCGTCGAATGAAAGACATGCAGCAGACCGGCTCTAGTGGAATTATGGGAATGGGTTCAATGCCTGATATGTACAATCTGGTTGTGAACACCAACCACCCTCTTATTGGAGAAATATTAGAATCTAAAACCGAGAAAAAGCGCAAGCGCCTCGTTCAGCAGGGCGTTGATCTCGCCCGATTATCTAAGGGTATCCTAAAAGGGAAAGAACTCGCCGATTTCATCTCTCGAAGTGTAGAGATGATCAAGTAAGTTTAGCGCATAAAAAAGGCCCTCTTTCAGAGGGCCTTTTTTACCTTAACAATTAACTAAACTATTGTACCTCAACAATTTGGCCAACGGCTACATGTTTGTAAGCTACAACAACCTTATAGTCATCACGCTGAGCTTTTGAAAAATCAAACGCTTTTTGCACGATTAACTCTCCGTCGAATTCTTGAGTGAACACGAGGTTATTTTTTGAATCTGTAATGCGAATCTCAACAGCATCGAGGTCGGCATTTAAGAAACTAATGACTAATTTCTCTCCCTTTCTAACAAAAGTAGGGTCTTCAGTAAGCACATTCTCGAAACCCGCATCTGAAGTGTTCAGCATGGTGACTTTTGAATGAGCAAATGATAGTGATACAGAGGCTACTAGTAGCAATGTGATTAAAGACTTTTTCATAACAGTTCGTTTTTTGATGATGATTGATAGGGCAAATTTACGACGCACTACCCCTCTAGTACTTTTCCTCGGTTGTCTAGTTTATGTACTATTTTAACATCATTTAATTCGAAATGGGCCAAATGAGGTCAATTAAAGGTTAATTTTGTGTAAGGATCTGCTCCTAAATCGACCATACGAACATGCAAAAACTTAATTTTGAGGTAATTACCCCCATTTTTGGGAATTCGTTTAAGTTAGAAACCTTTGATGAGTACCACGTAAACCACTATAAGAGTTGGCACTATCATCCTGAAATTGAGCTGGTATACATCAATGGTGGGGCCGGAAAAAGACAGATTGGATCGCATATGTCGTACTTCAACGACGGAGATCTGATTCTCATCGGAAAAAACTTGCCTCATTGCGGATTCACCGACCGCTTCACCGGTAACAAAAAAGAGACCCTGGTTCAATTCAAAGAAGACTTTCTAGGGCCTCAGTTCTTTGAAATTCCTGAAATGGAACTCCTGAAGAACCTCTTTGCCCTCGCCGAGCAAGGGCTAGCCTTTCACGGAGAGACCAAGGCACGAATAGGTCAAGCCATGGAAAACTTAGGAAAGCTAGACGACTTCAAACGACTGCTCAGCATTTTGGATATTTTGCACGAGCTCAGTCAGTCTACAGAGGTGCACATTCTAAATGCAGAAAAGTTTGCCATCTCTACTGAGGTCAGTGAGCAGAATAGGATTAACAAGATCTTTAACTACGTCAAAAACAACTTTCATCAACCCATACCCCTGGAGACCGTTTCTTCTTTGTCGGGAATGACGGAGCCTTCATTTTGTCGCTACTTTAAAAAGACCACTAGTAAAACCTTTACCCAATTTGTGAACGAATACCGACTGGTTCACGCCTCAAAACTTCTGGCCGAAAAACAGATGGCCATCAGCGACATCGCCTTTGAGGCCGGATTTCAAAACGTTTCGCACTTTACACGACTATTTAAACAGTTCACTGGAATGTCACCTTCTGCCTACAGGCACGAGATGAAAAACATAGTTTCGACCTAATGATTGACCTTTCTATCGGATCAGCCACCTTGCATTATTGGCCTGATTTTCTCTCGCAAGATCAAGCCGACTACTTTTTTAAAAAATTCTATACCGACACTCCTTGGCGCTCAGATAAGGTGGTTGTTTTCGGCAAAGTTTACGACCAACCAAGACTTACGGCCCTGTACTCTGATAGTCCCCGAAGCTATAGTTATTCGGGGCTAAAGCTCGATTCGCACCCCTTCTACCCCGAACTTAGCGCACTAAAAGAACAGCTCGAAAAACAAGTGGGTTATTCATTCAACAGTTGTTTATTCAACCTGTACCGCGATGAAAATGACAGCAACGGATGGCACGCCGATGACGAAAAAGAATTAGGTACGCTTCCGGTCATCGCATCGCTCAGCCTAGGCGAAACGCGCCAATTTCACCTGAAACACAAAACAGACAAAACCCTTAGACGCAATGTGGCACTTGAGCACGGAAGCCTATTACTTATGGCCGGAAGAACCCAGAAAGACTTCAAACATCAGCTACCCAAGACGAAAAAAGCCAAGACCCCTCGCATCAATCTGACGTTTCGCTTTATCTTTGAATCGCTATGAAACACCGCAACGATCTACCCGATTTAAGCCCACAGCACATTGACCGAATCATCGAAATGGCGTGGGAAGACCGCACGCCTTTTGAGGCCATAACCTTTCAGTTTGGACTAAGTGAACGCGACGTTATTGACTTGATGCGCCGTGAAATGAAGGCCTCTAGCTTTCGCATGTGGCGTGAACGGGTTCAGGGTCGCTCAACAAAGCACGCCAAAAAGCGCGGTGACGATGTTTCGCGATTCAAATGCAGCCGTCAGCGGCATATTTCAATGAATAAGGTTTCAAAGCGACGCTGATCAATTAAAGATCTCATTTAGAATTTTAGCCAAACGGTACCCGCCCTTTTTGAGCTGTTCGAATACCATTGGATTATAGTCATACCCGTAGCGGTAACTCAGCTTATCTCCACTAGCCGCAGAGGCGTACACCACCTTAGCCATTTGATGCGACTCTTCAACCCAATCGCGGTAGTCGCCTTCTTGAATAGCCATAAGCTCGGCCTTATCGGTTGAACGCATGAGCTCTTGGGCCAGTTCTTCATAAGACATATTGTATCCGTCTATCAATTCAGAGTCCCACACGCGATGCAGATTAGAATTTCGAGAAAACCAACTGACCTGAATGCGGTTTCCTCCCTGGTCTTCCGATTTGCCGACATGAAGCGGCTGGTGTAGATCCCCAATAAAGTGAATGAGCAGCTTAAGGTGAAAGCTCTTGTCTGCTTCACTGCTTTGCTTGTTTGAAAGCACTTCAATGCATTTCTGAATACCGTATACGATGTCACCCCTGTCGTCGGCGTTGCTAGGATCATAGGTTTTATCCATGTCGTAATTGACATAGTGCCAAGGCCCATAGGCGTCGTAGGCCTTGTCTGACTTAATCTCGTCGGCAATAGTTGAGGCATAAGCTAAGCTATGCCCTTCGAGCAGCGATTTGATTGCTTTTTGTGCGCGTTTACTTAAGTGCTGCT
>JAURPW010000017.1:0-16139 GCA_030836435.1 Flavobacteriaceae bacterium | reverse complement strand
TGGAGATTCAACGTACGATTGGCGCTGATATTATCATGGCTTTCGACGAATGCACACCCTATCCGTGCCCTAAAGACTACGCCTTAAACTCGATGCACCTCACGCACCGCTGGCTTGACCGCTGCATCAACGCCTTAGATAAACTGCCTTTTAAGTACGGGTACGAGCAACACTTTTTTCCGATTGTTCAAGGTTCGGTCTATCCCGATCTCAGAGCTAAATCGGCCGAGTACATTGCCTCTGTAGGTGCTGTCGGAAATGCCATTGGCGGACTATCAGTAGGGGAACCCGCCGAAGATATGTATGCGATGACTGACGTGGTGTGCCAAATTCTGCCCCAAGACAAGCCGCGCTACTTGATGGGGGTCGGCACGCCCATTAATTTGTTAGAGAATATCGCCTTAGGGATAGACATGTTTGACTGTGTCATGCCCACCCGAAACGCCCGAAACGGCATGTTATTCACCTCTCAAGGAACGATAAACATTAAGAACAAGAAGTGGGAAGACGACTTCTCGCCTATAGATGATGAAGCCCTGTCTTATGTGGATACCCAGTATTCGAAGGCCTACCTAAGGCACCTTTTTGTGTGCAACGAGTTTTTGGGAAAACAGATTGCCACGCTTCACAATTTGGCCTTTTATTTGTGGCTCGTGAAAGAGGCAAGGGCGCATATTGTTGCGGGGGATTTTTACGATTGGAAAGAGCAGATGGTACATCAAATGAATAAAAGACGCTAATGTTTCGGCTTACGATTATCGACAAATACATTCTAAAGCGTTACCTGCTTACCTTCTTTGGTATCTTGTTTCTTTTTGTGCCCATCGGTATTTTGGCTTCTTTGGCCGAAAAGGTGAACAAGATTCTCGAAAGCAAAGCTACTGCCGAAGAGATCTGGACGTATTACGGAAACTTCACCTTGGTTTTGGGCAACATGCTCATGCCCATTTTGCTCTTTTTGGCGATCATATTTTTCACCTCAAGGCTGAGTGCGCGCTCTGAAGTAGTGGCTATTTTGAGCTCGGGTATTTCGTTTCAACGCTTTTTGCGTCCGTATCTAATCGGAGCCACCTTTGTAGCCCTTCTCATCTTTTTGATGAGCAATTTCATTGTGCCTAGTGCGAGCGCAGGCTACCACGCATTTGAAGACACTTACTTTCAGAAAAGCAAAGAAGACCGACAGATTCGAAATATTTACAACCAGGTCGCCGAAAACGATTTTGTCTATGTGAGCTTCTTCGATCCCGAGCGACTCATCGGCTACAACTTTACCCTCGAGCACTTTGATGAGAGCGGAAAGCTCGAATACAAGATCGCCGCGTCGAATATTCGCTTTATGACGGCCGATTCTACCTACCGGTTAACTACCTATAAAAAGCGGATTTTTGAGGAGGGTTATGAGTACGTAGACCAGCAGCGCAGCCTAGATACCGTATTCGATTTCACCATTGACGATCTGATGCCCGTTTCATACATAGCGGAGACCAAGAATTTATTCGAACTCAATCAGTTTATTGACGATCAAAAGCGCAGGGGCTCGGCCACGGTGAACTCGTATGTGCTTGAAAAGTACAAGCGACTAGCTCTGCCTCTTTCGGCCTATATTTTGACCTTCATTGCAGTGGCGGTCTCATCGGTGAAGCGCCGAGGGGGTCTAGGTCTTAATCTCGCCTTCGGAATCGCCATAGCCTTTGTCTATATCTTCTTTGATCGCGTGTTCTCTACGCTTGCCGAGCAGGCCGGATTTTCGCCCCTTATGGCCGCTTTAATTCCTGTTTTTTTCTTTGCGACAATTGCCGTTTTTCTATTGCAGCGCGCAAAACGTTAATATGTATATTTGTCGTTCCACTAATTTTTAGCTAGGGCCTTTTTTATGGAATATTTAGACTTCGAACTACCCATTAAAGACTTAGAAGAACAGCTTCAAAAATGCCAAATTATAGGCGAAGAGAGCGAGGTTGACGTCACAGAAACCTGCAAGCAAATTGAAAAGAAATTAGCTGAGGCTCGAAAAGAAATTTATGGAAGCCTAACCCCTTGGCAGCGCGTTCAGTTGTCGAGGCATCCGAATCGCCCCTACACCCTTGACTATGTGCGCGCGCTTTGTGAAGGTACTTTTCTGGAGCTCCACGGTGATCGCACGTTTAAAGACGACAAGGCGATGATTGGCGGATTGGGCAAGATTGCCGGACAGTCTTACATGATCATCGGTCAGCAAAAGGGATACAACACCAAGACGCGTCAGTACCGCAACTTTGGGATGGCCAATCCAGAAGGATACAGAAAGGCGCTGCGATTGATGAAAATGGCGGAGAAATTTGGCATACCTGTGCTGTCGTTTATCGACACCCCAGGGGCCTATCCGGGTATAGAGGCTGAAGAACGCGGACAAGGTGAGGCCATTGCGCGAAACCTGTTAGAAATGGCTCGACTTCAGGTGCCGATCATGGTTTTTATCATCGGCGAAGGTGCCTCTGGTGGAGCCTTGGGTATTGGTGTGGGAGACCGCGTCATGATGCTTGAAAACTCATGGTATTCGGTGATTTCCCCCGAATCGTGCTCTTCTATTCTGTGGCGCAGTTGGGAGTACAAAGAAAAAGCTGCGGATGCCCTTAAGCTTACGGCTAAAGACATGAAGAAGATGACCCTTATTGATGAAATCATTAAAGAACCGATGGGTGGAGCACACACCGATGGCGAATTGATGTTTCAGTGGGTTAAGAAAAAAATTGAAAAGACATACGAAGAACTCGCTGCCCTACCGGTGAAGACACTGATTAAAGAGCGCATGGAGAAGTATGCAGAAATGGGCGTTTATCAAGAATAATCAAAGGCTATGACCGAACCTGGGCGTGCTCAGCAACTGCGACAAAAATCAGCTGAAGTGATATCACTTGAGCGCGGAAAGATTCCGCCTCAGGCCGTCGAGCTCGAGCGCGTGGTTTTAGGTGCTATGCTCATCGATAAAAAAGGTGTAGATGAGGTCATCGATATGCTCAACGAAGAGGTGTTCTACGTAGATGCGCATCAAAAGATCTTCTCAGCAATTCACGAGCTCTTTCAAGAAACCAAACCCATCGACTTGTTAACGGTGTCTAACCTGCTCAAGCAGCGCAAGCAGCACGAAGCCGTCGGCGGAGATTTTTACCTCATAGAATTGACCCGTGGAGTGGGTTCTTCGGCTCACATTGAATACCATGCGCGCATCATCTTGCAGAAATACGTGCAGCGCAGCCTCATTAAGATTTCTACTCAACTCATAGAGGAGGCCTACGAAGACAGTCAAGATGTATTTGACCTGCTCGACCAAGCGGAGGCGCGTCTTTACGATATCACCCAAGGAAACCTTAAGCGCTCGGCCGAATCGGCTCAAGACTTGGTAATTCAAGCCAAGAAGAAGATTGAAGAAATTTCGAATAAAGACGGCTTGAGCGGAGTACCCTCAGGATTCGATAAACTCGATGAGGTCACCTCGGGATGGCAACCCAGTGATTTGATTATCATTGCGGCGAGGCCGGGTATGGGAAAAACGGCGCTCACCTTGTCGATGGCCCGAAATATTGCGGTCAATAAAGGCTTGCCGGTGGCGTTCTTTTCGCTAGAGATGTCTTCGGTGCAGTTGATTACCCGTCTGATTTCTTCAGAAACGGGGCTCTCTTCAGAGAAACTCAGAACCGGTCGCCTCGAAAAACACGAATGGGAACAGCTCAACGTCAAGGTAAAGACCCTCGAAAAGGCCCCCTTATTTATTGACGACACCCCTTCACTATCGATATTTGATCTCAGGGCTAAGGCACGCAGACTGGCCTCTCAGCACGGCATTAAATTGGTCATCATTGACTACTTGCAGCTTATGACTATTGGTTCTTCTCAGAAGGCCGGAAACCGCGAGCAAGAAATCTCGACCATCTCTAGAAACTTAAAGGCCCTAGCCAAAGAATTAGAGGTTCCTGTAATTGCGCTATCGCAGCTATCAAGAGCGGTAGAAACTAGGGGAGGGTCTAAGCGTCCTCTCTTGTCAGATCTGCGTGAATCAGGGGCCATTGAGCAAGATGCAGATATCGTTTCAATCATCTATCGCCCAGAATACTACAAGATTGAGGAGTGGGATGATGAGCAGCAAACCCCAACAGAGGGGCAGGCCGAACTCATTATCGCCAAACACCGTAACGGTGGGCTAGATAACATTCGACTGAAGTTTATCGGTTCGCTCGGTAAATTCGAGAATCTAGACGATTCGTTCGGCAGGTTTGAGTTTGAATCGAAGATGAACGATGAGAATCCGCTTCCGCGTCCGACTAATCCCTTCACTACATCGACTGATTTTGAATCAGACGACGACATGCCCTTTTAACTACTCGGTCTAACGCGATCGAATCAACGCCTCAAGTAACTGCTCTACGCCATGGGCGTCGTTTGTCTCTGTGGTGTAATTGGCGGCCGCTAGCACCTGCTTATGCGCATTGGCCATAGCCACGCTATTGGGTGTCAAGGCTAGCATCTCTAAATCGTTATTGTAGTCTCCAAAAACGATTAATTCATCAGGATTTACCTGGTATTTTTTCATGAGCGTCTCAAGCGCAAAACCCTTATTGGCATTTTTATCGGATATGTCTACCCAGTAATCTCCAGACACCTTCACTTTTAAGGGGCCGTCGTATTCTTGAAAATGCGGATAAATATGCTGTTCGCCTCCTTCTTTGTGATAGAGGGCTAGTTTGAGTATGTCGTCTTGGGTCTGTTCAAGGCTGTCAATAAGTGTATGTGCCTCGTAGTATTCATTGAGTAGTCCGTGAAAATGCAAATTAGTGCTCAGCGAGTAGGCTGTTTTTTCGCTGCATAGAATAGATTCTACCTCAGTGAGCTGCTCAAGTTTCTCGAGTAGTGCCACGAGTTGATTTCGATCAAGTGCCTGTTTATGTAACACCTGTCCTTGCTCGACAATAAGCGCGCCATTTTCAGAAATAAAACTCATCTGGTGCGCAATAGTTTGCAATTTAGAACGCATGCTTGGAAACTGACGGCCGCTTGCAGCTACAAAGCGAATATCGTGTTGTTTGAGCCCTTCAAACAATTCAAAAAACCGACTGCTTACCTGATGGGCTGAATTGAGTAGTGTGCCGTCCATGTCGGTGACAACCATTTTAATGCGCTTGAAGTCTATCATAGCTGTAAAAATAAAACATCCCAAACCAGAGATGGTTTGGGATGCCTAAGATTTGCGGAAAATAAACAGTTACTTAACTTTCTCGACGATCGCTTTGAAGGCCTCAGGCTCATTCATAGCTAGATCGGCAAGCACCTTGCGATTTAGATCGACGTTGTTTTTCTTAAGTGCTCCCATAAACTGAGAGTAAGAAAGACCATGCATGCGAGCACCTGCGTTGATACGGGTGATCCAGAGTGCTCTGAAATTTCTCTTTTTGTTTCTGCGGTCGCGGTAGGCATAAACTAGCGCCTTTTCAACGGCGTTTTTAGCTACCGTCCACACATTCTTTCTGCGTCCAAAGTATCCTTTGGCGAGTTTCATGATTTTTTTTCTACGAGCTCTTGAAGCTACTGAGTTGACTGATCTTGGCATACGTGTTTTTGTTTTTGTAGTTGGCGATCTCGTAAAAGATACTTGTTAAGGCCAAACTCCAGGGTTAAAAAATACCGACTATCGGACGTTTATTTTAAACGAAGCTGTTCTTTGATGCTGTTCACATCTGAATCGTGAACCAGCCCTGAATGCGTGAGTTTCAACTTACGCTTCTTTGATTTCTTCGTCAAAATATGACTTTTAAACGCGTGTTTACGTTTGATTTTTCCAGAACCGGTGAGCGTAAAACGCTTTTTGGCACTAGACTTGGTTTTCATTTTTGGCATGATCTTTATTTTAGTTCCGCAATCTTACTTTTTGGCCAATTTGGGGGCGATAAACATCGTCATTCGCTTACCCTCGAGCTGAGGCATTTGCTCGACTTTTCCAAACTCTTCTAGCTCTTGTGCCAATCGAAGCAACAAGATTTCTCCTTGATCTTTATAAACTATCGAACGCCCCTTGAAAAAGACAAATGCCTTTAGCTTTGCGCCTTCTTTTAAAAACTTTTCAGCATGACGCTTCTTAAATTCAAAATCGTGGTCATCGGTCTGAGGACCAAATCGAATTTCTTTAATGATGACCTTGGTAGCCTTAGCTTTAATGACCTTTTCTCGCTTCTTCTGTTCGTAAAGAAACTTTTTGTAGTCAATAATCTTACAGACAGGCGGAACGGCGTTGGGAGAGATCTCTACCAGATCAAGTTCTTGTTCTCTAGCCAGTTCTAACGCCTTTTGTACAGCATAAACTCCTACTTCAACGTTGTCGCCAACTAATCTGACTTCTTCTGCTTTGATGTCCCCATTAATATTGTGGGGGTTCTCCATGCTGCGCCTAGGCTGCGGCTTGGTTCTTTTTCTGCGTATTGCTATGGTTAATCAAGTTTTGGTTACACTTCCTTAAAGGGCTTCACTGCCTTAGCAATGAGTTCGTTGATGTGCGAAGCAAAATCTTCGACACGCATACTGCCCATACTTTCACCACCGTGTTTGCGCACTGAAATCAGCCCTTCGGCCTCTTCTTGTTCGCCGATCACGATCATGAAAGGCACTTTTTTCATCTCGGCTTCTCGAATCTTCTTTCCAACCGTCTCATTTCGAGCGTCAATGAGGGCGCGAATTTCGTGATTTTCTAGCGATTTTAAAACTTTTCGGGCATAATTTTCAAATCGTTCACTTACTGGAAGCAACTCGACTTGAATGGGTATGAGCCAAACCGGGAAGTTTCCGCCCGTGTGCTCAAGTAACAGGGCTATAAAACGCTCTAGGCTGCCAAAGGGTGCGCGGTGAATCATGACCGGTCTGTGGTACTCGTTATCGCTGCCTTTGTAGCTGAGGTCAAAGCGTTCGGGCAGGTTGTAGTCAACCTGAATGGTTCCTAATTGCCATTTGCGGCCCAAGGCATCTTTGATCATGAAGTCGAGCTTGGGTCCGTAGAATGCGGCCTCGCCCGATTCAATCACATAGTTTAGTCCTTTGTTTTGAGCGGCCTTGATGATGGCAGCCTCTGCCTTGTCCCAGTTTTCTTTTTCTCCGATGTACTTCTCTGGTTTTTCGAGATCACGCACACTCACCTGAGCGGTAAAGTCGTCGAAGCCGAGCGAGCCTAGAACGTAAAGCGTGAGATCGATCACGTTTTCGAATTCAGAGAGAAGCTGGTCTTGGGTGCAGAAAATATGCGCATCGTCTTGGGTGAATCCGCGCACACGGGTGAGTCCGTGAAGCTCGCCGCTTTGCTCGTAGCGGTAGACCGTTCCGAACTCTGCAAAACGCTTGGGCAGATCTTTGTAACTAAAGCGCGTAGCGTTATAGATCTCACAGTGATGCGGACAGTTCATCGGTTTAAGCAAGAATTCTTCGTCTTCTTTTGGGGTGCGAATTGGCTGAAAACTGTCTTCACCGTACTTGGCGTAATGCCCTGAAGTGACATATAATTCTTTTTGGCCGATATGCGGAGATACGACCATCTCGTAGCCCGCTTTCTTTTGAGCGGCCTTTAAAAAGTTTTCTAAGCGCTCGCGCAATGCGGCTCCTTTTGGAAGCCAAAGCGGTAAGCCTTGCCCAACCTTTGCCGAGAAGGTAAACAGCTCTAATTCTTTGCCTAGTTTTCGGTGATCGCGTTGCTTGGCTTCTTCAATGCGCTCTAGGTATTCGGTGAGCTCTTTTTGTTTCGGAAACGAAATGGCGTAAACTCGAGTTAGCTGAGGCTTGTTTTCGTCGCCGCGCCAGTAGGCTCCGGCTATGCTCATTACCTTGAAGGCCTTTACCCATCCAGTGTGGGGTAGGTGACCTCCTCTACACAGATCGGTAAAGCTGCTGTGGTCACAAAACGTGATGTCTCCGTCTGTAAGCCCTTCGATCAACTCTAATTTGTATTCATTGTTCTGAGTCTTGTAGTGGGCAATGGCGTCTTTTTTGGTCACCGATCGCATACTGAAGGCATGCTTCTCTCTGGCGATTTCAAGGGCTTTGTCTTCTATAGCCTTAAAGTCTTTATCGCTGATGGTGTGCGCGCCGAAATCGACATCGTAATAAAATCCATTTTCGATGGCCGGCCCTATGGTCAACTTGATGCCGGGGTAGAGCTCTTCTAATGCCTGGGCTAAAATGTGCGCACTAGAATGCCAAAAGGCCTTTTTTCCTTCGTCGTCATTCCAGGTGAATAAAACCAAAGATCCATCGGTGGTAAGCGGAGTAGAGAGCTCTACGGTCTTGCTGTTGAAACTAGCTGAAAGAACAACTCTAGCAAGGCCTTCGCTAATGGCGCTTGCCACCTCATGTGGAGTAACTCCTGATTCGAATGCTTTTACAGACCCGTCAGGAAGCGTGATTTTAATCATGGCTTTTCTTTAATAAGTCGCAAAGATAGTTATCTGATGCGCTCACCCAAACTCTGTTTAATGCTTAATTTTGATCCCAATGACCCGCTCGTTTGTACTTTCGCTAAAGCCCCTTTACCCCTTTTTATGGAGCGTCTTGGCCTTTACGCCTTTGGTGTTTTTGCCCAAGGGAAGTGTGTTTGAGCGCCTTAATCGACTGCATCATCCGTTTTTAGATCAGCTCTTTAGCTGGGTTACCTATCTTGGAGATGCCTCATACGCCATAGTGTTAGTGCTTTTCTTTTTGTACAAAAAGCCTTTAAAGTGGGCCTTTTCGTTTACCCTTGGTTTCGCTTTTCACGCCCTGTTTGTGCACCTGTTTAAGCAGTGGCTAGCACATGGAGTGCTCAGGCCCTATGGCTATTATTCGTCGCTGTCTCAAACCGATCAATTTCACTGGGTTGAGGGGATTTCAATGAAGCTGTTGAATAGCTTTCCTTCAGGCCATACCACCACAGCCTTCTTTTTTGCCAGCTTTTTTGCCTGTTATTTACCTAAAAAATACGTGCATGTTGTTTTGCTGTTGTTGGCGTTTTTGGCCGGTATTTCAAGGGTATACCTGGGTCAACACTGGTTTGTCGATGTGTACGCCGGATCGCTATTTGGTATAGCCTCTTCGGCTTTGGCCTTAGGAGTGATATGGGCATTTCCTAAAAACTGGCACCATAAACGATGGCTTTAACACGCTTGCTTTCCACCTATAGATATCTGCTGCTCTGGATAGTGGCCTTCGCTTTATTTTCGGCGTTTAGCGGAGCTTACCCACTCTACATTTTAGACGAAGCGAAGAACAGCGAGGCCGCCCGCGAAATGTTGATTTCAGGTAATTTCTGGGAGCCCACCTTCAACGAGTCTTTGCGAACCGATAAGCCACCGCTGCATTATTTTTTCATGATGCTTTCGTATAGCCTTTTCGGAGTTGGACCTTTTGCAGCCCGATTCTTTTCGGCTATTGCTGGGGCATTTACGGTGCTGTTGATTTGCCGCGAAACCGATCGCTACCTGAGTAAAGCCACCTCGGCGCTTACCGCACTGATTTTGACCAGCGCGCTTTTATTTGCTCACGAATTTCATATGGCCGTGCCTGACCCGTATCTGATCGTTTTGGTCACCGGATCGTTGCTGTATTTCTTCAGATTTGAGCAGAATAACCAGCCGCGAGCCTTGTGGATGGCTTACCTATTCTTAGGATTGGCGCTGCTTTCTAAGGGGCCTATTGCCGCCGTAATTGTGCTACTTACCGCTGTGGTCTATCTCGCCTGGTCTCGAAAGATGAGCCTGGCAAACCTCAGGCGATTTCGCCCCTTACAGGGGGCACTTCTGGCCCTGCTTATTGCGGCTCCCTGGTATATTATGGCGCATATGGCCACTGACGGAGCATTCACTGACGGATTCTTTCTCGATCACAACCTCAATCGATTCAGCGATCAGAAAGAGGGCCATGGAGGGCCCTTCATTATCACGCCTTTGCTGGTAGTGGCCGGATTGCTCCCCTTTGGCATTTGGCTCATTTCGGCTTTTCGTTTTGCCCTTAGGCGCACCCGGGAAAACGATTTTTTGAAATTCTGTTTTTCTGTAGCGTCCGTTGTGGTGGTGTTCTTTAGCTTCTCAGAAACCAAGCTACCCAATTACCCCATGCCCGCATTTGCATTTCTTGGGGTAATCTTGGCAGACTACATGCGGCATTTACAGCTCGATAATCGCAAGAACCCATTCAAGTGGGGGCTAGTGGTGTTGGCTGTGATCGGCGCCCTGCTCATGGTAGGTGCTTACTTCGCGCTCAGTGCCCACCCGGCATTGAGCGAAACCAGCTACTTAGCCGTCTGCCTTATACCCCTATTCGTGGGGCCTGTTTTGTTGCTGTGGCGACTGCGCTCTATTGCCTTGAATCGATTGATGCTGCTTTTGGGCCTACAGTGGATGGTCGTCGCTTGGATGCTCTGGGGTTGGGCCTTTCCGGTCATCAACAGCCTTTCTCCGGTAGAAAAGGCTAGGCCATGGGTTGAAGATGAGCAGGTAGTAGTGTTTAAACGTCTAGATCCGGCATTTTTAATTCAACTGCAGCGCACCTTTAAGGTGATGGCGACCGAAGAGGAGCTATTAGCCCATATGACCGACCATCAAAGGGTATACATACTGACAAATACAAAAGATAAGAGTGACGTGCTTTGGCTTTCTGAAAACTTCGAATTGCTACTCGAGGCGCCCGCACTATTTGAGGATCACGTGACTCGAGTTTGGCGTCTATCTAAAGAAAATAGGCCAACACAATAGCGCTGATAATGGCGGTAATTTTTTTGCTGTTAAAGCGGTGGCCTTTCTCTGACTCGAATAGAATAATCGTAGAGACGTGTAGAAAAATTCCGGCTGACACCGCATTTAGGTAAAGCTGACTGGGATGACCTTCAAGGGATTTTCCGAGTAGAATGCCTAACGGGGTCATTAGGGCAAAGAGAAGAATCACCACTACCGATAGAAGGCTTGAAAGCTTAGCCTTGCGCACAAATTGAAAAAGCACCATGCTCACCGGTATTTTGTGCAAAAAGATCGCGAAAGACAGGTTTTGATTGTGTGATAAAGGCGAACCTTCTATAAAGGCGTGAATGAAGAGGGCCAAAAAAACGGATGTAAAATAGGCCGAAGACTGACCCGATTCGCTCAGGTGTATGTGCCCGTGTTCAGCCCCTTTAGAAAAGAATTCTAAAAATATCTGAAGCAGAATTCCTGATAATACGGCCAGAGATATAACTTTGGTCTCAGGTTGCGAGAACAATTCGGGCAACAATTCGAATAGGGTGATAGAGAGCAAAAACGATCCGCTAAATGGAAGCAACAACCATAAGGCCGACTTCGAGAATCGCTCTAAAATAGCGGCCAATATTACGCCTATCAACACCGCTATGATCGGAAAACTAAAAAGCGTAAATGCGCTCACCCCGCAAAAATAGCTCAATTTAATGCCTCTATGAAAAATCCTGAACAAAACACCCGATTCTTGGCGAAGACCTTCTTTGGCTTTGAATCTGTTCTTGCCCGCGAACTGCTCTCTTTGGGAGCCAAAAACGTGAGCGAGCTCAACCGAATGGTTGCCTTTGAAGGCGATCTAGGATTTTTGTACAAGGCCAATCTTTCTCTGGGCTGCGCGCTGCGCATACTGATGCCCATAGCGACCTTTAGGGTGCTAAATCAATCGCAGCTTTACGATGCGATTCTCAGCATTCCGTGGACCCAGTACTTCGCAGTAGACAAGACCTTTGCTATTGATACGGTGCTCTTTTCGGATCACTTCTCGAACTCTATGTTTGTCTCTCAAAAGGCTAAAGACGCCATCGTAGATCATTTTAGAACGGCCACGCGAAAGCGACCCGACGTAAACACAGCTGAACCTCAGGTGCGTATCAATTTGCACTTGAGTGGTGACAACATGACCGTTTCTTTAGACAGTTCAGGCTCTTCCCTGCATTTAAGGGGGTACAAGACGGTCACCAACATTGCGCCCATTAACGAGGTGCTGGCGGCGGGTATTCTGCACCTAAGCGGATGGACCGGTCAGCGCAATTTCTTTGATCCCATGTGCGGAAGCGGCACACTTGCCATAGAGGCGGCAATGATTGCCTGTAGAATTCCCCATGCTATTCACAGAAAGGAGTTTTCATTCATGCACTGGGACTCATTCGATCAGTCGCTCTATGAGACCGTGAGGCAATCGGCCTTGAATAAGGTGCGCGAGTTTCACTTCAGTATATACGCCCAAGACAAGGCGCCAAGCGCGGTGCGCAAGACTGAAGAAAATTTTGAAAATGCCGGACTAAGCGAGTATGCTAAGGTGAGTCGTGCTGATTTTTTCAAGACCCTTTCGCCCACAGAGAGCCCGCTTCACATCGTATTTAACCCCCCGTATGGAGAGCGCTTGGCCATCGATGAAATTCCGTTTTACAACGAAATAGGTAACACCCTAAAACACCAATATGCGGGCAGCGAAGCCTGGATTATAAGTTCTAATCTCGAAGCCTTAAAGCACGTCGGATTAAAGCCCACCAAAAAAATAAAACTCTACAACGGAAAGCTCGAGGCGCGCTTGCAGGGGTATAGCCTTTACGACGGAAGCGCGAAGCAGCGCGCCGCGACTACTTCTTCAGAATCGGAATAAGGTAAGAGAGGGTGTAGTTGACGTTTAAACCGAATCGGGCTCCGTCTGTAACTTTATTAAAACCGGGGATCCACAGATTGTCAAAATTGTCTGGACTCTTTTCAGTGAGTAAAAACCCTAAACGAAGGCTGGCCCCTAGATAAACGTTGTTAAACAGTCCGGTCTTAAAGGAAAAGACCCCCTCGATCCAGCTGGCGTTTAAACCGTCAAACTGCGGTCCGTCTGAGGTGAACAACGGAAAACCTTCGGGCTGTCTAATGCGGTTGCTGTCGTACACATGAATCGCGCCTAGATCGCTACTAAAGGTCGATAGGGCATAGCGAACCCCCGCGGTAACTAGATTTTTTTCTTTGGTCTTCTGTTGATAGACCAACCAGTCAGCTCCAAATTTCAAGTAACTACCGCTATAAGTGGTCTCGTATAGCAAATAGTCGCCCAGCGTTTCACGGTCTGCGAAGGTTTCATTGCCCAGTTCAGCGCCGAGAAAAAGTGTGCGTTTTAGCCTTAAGTCTCCGCTGAGTTCAAATCCGCTGTAGTCTTCGCTCAGTGCGGTTCGAGCTAAGCGATGCAGGTCGGCACCCACGCGCACCCCATAGGTGGTTTGACCCTGCAGTAAGGCTATGCTTAAGAGCGCCCCTACACTAAAAAAACGTTTAATGGTAGATGACAATATGCGGTGCATTAGTGGCGTTAACAAATTCGGTGACGACCTCTACAGAAGAGATCCAAGATGGTTGAGAAAGGGTACTGACCGACAGTTGTTCGAATTCAAGTACGTATCCGCAGGCCCTAGAAACATAGGTCATTTTAGGGGTCACGTTGATGACAATACGATCTGCTGTTTCGTTCTCGGCTTGAAAGAGGTCAAAGGCGTAGAGCGTTTGGTCAGCGGCTAATGCCAGATCTATCTTAGAGACGGTTTTGTTGCTAATTCCCTGATAGGCCTCGTCATTCAAAAACACACTAAGACCAGGTACGGTTTTGGCCACCTCTTGATTACTGGCGTCTCTGAATTCGATTTGAAGCAGGGCGGAGTCTCCATCGACACAAATGTCATCTTTTTCACACCCGATTAGCGAAAGGGCGATGAACAGAACAGCAAGGCGTAAGCGTTTTACCATAAGACGGGGCTGATCAGCGCAGCTCTAAAAGTACTACATTTTCGACGTGATGTGTTTGCGGAAACATGTCTACCGCTTGCGATTTGAGCGTCCGATAGGAGGTGCTTAAACGCTGAAGGTCTCTTGCCTGAGTGGCTGAGTTGCAACTTACATATACGATTCTAGGGGCATTTAATGCGAGCAGTTGTTCGACTACATCGGGGTGCATTCCGTCTCTAGGTGGGTCAGTGATGACCACGTCAGCCTTTGAATGGCGGGCTATAAAATCATCGTTGAACACGGTTCTCATGTCTCCAACCTCAAAATGCACGTTGTGAATACCGTTTACAAGTGCATTTTCTTGGGACTTCTGGATGGCCTCAGGAACCGATTCTACACCGATCACCTTTTGGGCATTTTTTGCCACGAATTGAGCGATGGTTCCGGTTCCGGTGTATAAATCGTATACGATATCGCTCGACTTGATTTGAGCGAATTCACGCACCACTTGGTACAATCGATAGGCCTGTTTGCTGTTGGTTTGGTAGAACGATTTGGCATCTATGGCGAAGCGCAACCCCTCCATCTCTTCTTCAATGAAGTCTGCCCCGTGAAAGCAGTGGATCTCTTGATCGTATAGGGTGTCGTTGGCTTTGGTGTTGATGGTGTAGAGCAAGGAGTGAATGGTCGGAAATGCACTGATTATAGCGCTCAGGTACCGCTGAATGGCCTCCTCACTGGCCTCGCAGAACTGAATGAGTACCATAAGCTGATTGCCTTGGGTGTTGCGGATCATCAGTGTTCTCAGGTCTCCAGACTGCTGGCGCGGATTGAAGAAGCGCAGGTTTTGACGCTCGGCCTCTTCTTTGCAAAAGTTGCGAATCGCATTCGAGGGATCGCTTTGCAGATGACAGGCATCTAGGTCGATGACTTTATCCCACATTTGAGGCTTGTGAAATCCTAGGGCATTTCTGTTGAAATTTTTGTCCGATGCTATTTCTTCTGGGGTAAGCCATTTGGAATCAGAGAACGAAAACTCCATCTTATTGCGGTAGTAATACGGATCCTCACATCCTAAAATTTCACCTATATGCTCTGGAGAAACCCCTCCGATGCGCTTCAGGTGCTGAACGACCTCGTCTTGCTTTCCGGCTAGTTGGGCCTCATAGCTGATGTGCTGCCACTTGCAGCCCCCGCATAGCCCAAAGTGCGCACATTTCGGCTCTATTCGATCGGGTGAGGCCTTGTGCAGGGTCTCAATGACGCCTTCGTAGTAGTTGCTGCGTTTTTTGGTGACCCGAATATCGGCAATATCTCCTGGGGCCGCATAGGGTACAAAGACAATGCGCTGATCAGCTGCACGTCCAAAAGCCTTTCCTTTGGCGGCCATACCCTCTATGGTCACCTGAGGTAAAATAATAGGGTTTCTGCTTCTCATTGCTGCAAAGGTAATTGGTTCTAGCCGGTCATTTGGCGTAAATTGCAGGAGTTAAAATTTCAGTACATGAGCTTATCTGCAGCAGAGGCCATTCGCCTAGAAGAACACTACGGAGCACACAATTACCACCCCTTGCCGGTGGTGTTAACAAAAGGGGAGGGGGTCTACGTTTGGGATACCGACTCGAAGCGCTACTTTGATTTTCTATCGGCTTACTCTGCCGTAAATCAGGGTCACTGTCATCCGAAAATTGTCAACGCCTTGGTTGAACAGTCTAAGCGATTAGCCCTCACTTCTAGGGCCTTTTACAACGACAAACTCGGTGAGGCCGAGCGCTTAATGGCTCAGACCTTTGGGTTTGACAAGGTACTTTTGATGAACTCCGGTGCCGAGGCGGTAGAGACCGCACTGAAAATAAGCAGAAGGTGGGGCTACGAGAAAAAGAAAGTGGCCGAAGACCAGGCGCTTATTGTGGTTTGCGATCAAAACTTTCACGGACGTACCACTACCATTATCTCGTTTTCATCAGACCAGGGTGCCAAACGTGCTTTCGGCCCCTACACGGCTGGCTTTATTCAAATTCCGTATAACGACACCGCCGCTTTAGAATCGGTCTTAAGCGCGCACGCCACTATTGTCGGATTTCTAGTCGAACCTATACAGGGCGAGGCGGGAGTGAATGTTCCAGACGACGGCTATTTAGAGGCCTGTAAGCGCCTGTGCGCCGAACATAATGTGCTGCTCATAGCCGATGAGATACAGACCGGAATCGCTCGTACCGGTAAACTGCTCGCCAGTTGCGGTAATTGCTCGTGTACAGATCGGCACTGTAGCCAAACACCCCAAGTGAAACCCGATGTATTGATTCTTGGAAAAGCCATTTCGGGTGGGGTATATCCGATATCAGCGGTTTTAGCGAATGACGAGGTGATGCAAGTGATTACTCCAGGTTCACATGGGAGCACCTTTGGTGGTAATCCAGTAGCTGCTGC
>JAURPW010000016.1:0-14081 GCA_030836435.1 Flavobacteriaceae bacterium | reverse complement strand
TCCCAAGCAGGTCGTAGCCGAAGTAGTCGGCTATGAAATGGGCCAAAACTGCGAAGGCGATCAAGGCCAAAATAAAGCGGATTAGAATGCGAAGCGGCGTAAGAATAATCTTGAGAATTTTATAAATCACTACTACGGCAATAACCGAAGCGCCAACGATGAGTGCGATTTTAAAATAGTCGAATGCTTCCATTGTACTGACGAAGATACATTAATTGTTCACTTTGGTAGCCCTGATAATTAAGCCGGGATCGCTACCCACTAGAAATAAAAACTCGGTTTCACTCTCTTTAAGATTCAGCGCTTTTCGCACCTCATCGGCACGTTGCTTCCGCCCCTTTACCTGCACACTAAAGGCTTGTTTGCTAAATCGCTTTAGATTCTTTTTTGAATAGGGTATCAGCTCTTGGATGTGAAATAGCCTCCCTGGAACTCCGTGAACGGCTTCCTTAGCAGTCAACAAGAAACTACTGTGATTGGCGAAATGCAGTTGGGGATGGCGCTCAAGCAGACCACTGAAACGTCTCGATTTTACAAATGCTGCAGCCGGATCTATCAGATAACTGGCTTCCTCAAAAGGCAAAAGAGGTTTATCAAAAGCGTCTGAACCGGTTGCTAGTTCTTCAATTAATTGTGGGGGTTTATGCTTAAATAGAAAGGCGTGCACAAGCTTTATTTGAGTTGATTGTTGTTCACGACTAAGCCATAAAACGAGTTCCTTTAATTCGTTCTCGACAGAAATCAGATCTACACGAATTAGGTCGGGTAGGTGCTTTTTGGCATAGCTCAAGTCTATCATCGGCGATACTTTAATGCCTATCAAGCGTGCCTTGCTGAGCAGGCTAGCGTACTGCTCAATGATGTTAGGTGCATAATACTCAAATCCGATTCGTTTAGCACCGGTCTCATCGCGCCTGTCAGGGTCTAAAAAGAGAAAATCGACTTGGGGCATATCGGTCAAATAGGCCTCGGCAGAGGCCGTGCGTACCTCAATATTTAGGGCATTGAGTTGCTTAAAATTATGCCTACTCAGCTCAGCAAGTTGCGCATCTTTTTCAACAGCTACTACCGTGCCGAAGCTTTTACTAAAGGCATGGGTGTCGACCCCGAAACCTGCGGTCAAATCTACGGCCGTGTGAGCCCTCCCGTTGACTAAGGTGCTAGCCACTTCAGCTTTGTACGCTGCGGTAAATAGTGAGCTGCATTGCTCAATAGCCTTGGGCGGGGCGAAGATTAGCCCATCGGTTTCAGCCCATTCAGGCTGCTTCTTTCGGAGCTTTTCTCGGGCTTCTAGTTGGTATACAATTTCGGCATTGGCAATTCCGTCAAAAAGAGGAGGTTGAAACACCAAGTTGGCCACATCGACAGGCGATTGTTTGCTGATAAACCGCTGAACGTATTCTTCAGTTAAACGCGGATTCATCTAGAGGTCTTTAGTGAGCTTTTGCACCCACGAATGTTCGCGGTAAAAAACTTTTAAGATCACCTTGATACTCGTGTACACCGGAACGGCCACAATCATACCCACTATTCCGAAGATCAGCCCCGCGCATAGAATCACTAAAAAGATTTCGATCGGATGCGATTTGACACTTTTAGCGTAGATAAATGGTTGAGAAAAGAAGTTGTCAATGAGTTGTCCGATGACTACTCCGCCTAAAACATAGTACAGCTTAGGCAGGGTCTCGGTAGCAAAATCAAGATTCAAGTCTCCTATTAGCGTTAAGAGCAGCATAACCGCAGCCCCTATGATTGGACCAATGTAGGGGATGATATTAAACAAGGCACAGAGAAAGGCAATGGTGAGGGCATTTTTTACCCCTCCAAGCATGAGCGCAACAGCGTAGATGATCAGTAAAATGGAAAGCTGAAAAAGGATGCCGATAAAATAGCGCGTCAGCAGCTTTTCGATTTGATCAATAGATTCTAAGGTCTTTTGCTCTTTTTCGTCGGCGATAAGGGTGAGGATTCCCCTTCTAAACAAACGCTGGTCACGCAGAAAGAAGAAAGCCAAAAAGAGCACGGAGAACAATCCGACGCTAAAACTTCCAAATGCGCTTCCGATCTGCTCCAACAGATAGGGCAGAAAATCGAGATTTATCGATTCAAACCACCTTGTGATAACTTCTCTAAGATTCAGGTGAGTAGACAACTCAGGAAACCGCTGAATAGCCACTTGATTCAGTTGATCAATGGCAATCAGCGCCTTGCTCGTTAGCTCTTCAACATCTAGGAGTGACAGCTGCTCTCCTTGACTGAAGAGCACGGGCACAAAAAGGGCGAGCAGTCCGATTAAAATAACTAATTGAATTATTAAGGTCGCGACGACCGCGATTATAGTGGGTAACTTCAATCGCTTTGACAGAAACGTCACAATCGGTTTTCCGATAAGACTTAAGATGGCCGCCACCAACACGTAAACAATAACCTCTTGAATGAGGTAGATGCCATAAGCTAATGCAGCTAGCCCTATCAGGCTAAGTACACTCTGTACAATGGCTTTGGTTAGTGCTTGAGGAGTCATTTATGGCTAGCTTAGAGTTGAGCACACAAAATACGATTTATCGCAACGATCGCGGCTGTCTCTGTTCGAAGCCGCTGATTTCCTAAAGAGAAGGCCTTAATGTTGTTCTCTACAGCTCTTTTCACTTCGTCTAGACTGAAATCGCCCTCTGGGCCTATCATGAGGTGGTATTCACTCGATGATGCTCCCAAGTGAAACAGATCGATTTTATCGTTTTCTGGATAACAGTGCCCGATCAGGGTTACACCGTTTCGCTTAAGCCCGACGTAATCGATTACCGACTGCTCAGGCTTTAATTCGGGTATATACGCATTTAACGATTGTTTAAACGCACTTTGCAGCGTTCGCAGCGCCCGTTCTTTGTTGAACTTGCCCTTTTCACAGTGCGCACCGATTAAGGGGGTAATAGAGCGCACTCCAAGCTCTGTGGCCTTTTCTAGGCACCACTCAAAGCGGTCATTGCTTTTGAGTAGGGCAAGAGCTAGGTGAATGGTATAGGTTGGTTGAGGTTCGCTGACTGACTTGTCTATGTACACCACGCAGGCCTTAGGATCGGATATGAAAATTTTTCCATAGAAAAGATCTCCCTGACCGTTTCCTAACTCAATGCTGTCGCCCTCCTTTTTTCGTAATACACGTGTGAGGTGTTTGCTTTCAAACGCATCCAAGGTGTATTCTTTTTCACCTTTAACGAGCTGAGGGGCATAAAAACGTTGACTCATAGTTGAACAGAATAGCGCGCCTGAGCGTTTACCGATAAGTCGGAAAAGTCGGCTTTTAAATATTTGAAATAAGCAGAAATACCAATCATAGCCGCATTGTCTGTGCAGTAGCGCAATTCGGGCATGAAAACTTCGAAGCCCTTTTCTTGGGCTGCCAATCTAAGCGCTGCTCTTAAACCAGAATTGGCGGCTACACCACCGCCGAGCGCTAGCTGGCGTATACCCGTTTGCTCTATCGCTTTTAGCGCCTTTAACACTAAAGAAGAAATGATCGTTCGCTGCAGCGATGCCGCTAAGTCGTTCTTGTTTTCGGTGACAAAATGTGCATTTTTTGAACTGTTCTTGCGCACGAGTTGTGAAAACTGGGTTTTAAGCCCACTGTAACTGAAGTCTAATCCGCCCACTGATGGAATACTCAATTCAAAAGCATTTGGGTCGCCCATTTGGGCTAGTTGGTCTATGTGAGGTCCGCCTGGATAAGAAAAGCCTAAAACTTTGGCCGATTTATCAAAACATTCTCCTACAGCATCATCTAAAGTTTGACCCAATAATACAAATGTATCAGGCGCATTTACCTGAACAATTTGGGTGTGCCCACCGCTTACCGTCAGGGCCAAAAAGGGGAAGCTTGGTGGCTTTGGGTGGGCGTCGTCAATAAAATGCGCCAAAATGTGTGCCTGCATGTGGTTCACCTCAATAAGTGGGATGCGTAATGCCTGAGCCAATGATTTGGCAAAAGAAACCCCAACCAGCAGCGAACCTAAGAGTCCTGGTCCTTTGGTAAAGGCGATTGCCGAGAGGTCTTTTTTAGCGATATTTGCTGTATCTAGAGCCGCTTTGACCACCGTAACAATGTGCTGTTGATGAGCTCTAGAAGCTAGTTCAGGAACCACTCCGCCATAGCGCGCATGCATTTCTTGGGTAGCAATGCAATTAGATAACACCTGTGTGCCTTTTAAAACAGCCGCCGAAGTATCGTCGCAAGAAGATTCAATAGCAAGAATTAAAGGGTGCTCAGTAAGGCTCATAGTCGCAAAGATAACCGCAAATAATCAATGAGAAAACGACTCTTTTTAGGGTTACGCATACTCTTGGCCTTACTGGTAGCGCTGTTTTTACTCACGCTACTGGCATCTACACCTAAAGTTCAAAACCTCATTGCTCAGCGCTTGATCAATAACCTTAGCGGGCGCTACGGTATAACCCTCTCCGTTGATGCGGTGCGTGTAAATCCGCTAAGTTTAAATGCCACCGTTCAGCACGTATTTGTTCCGGATCACAAGGGAGATACCCTTCTATATGTTCGCTCTCTGAGCAGTCGATGGAATTCTTTGGCCGCCTTCGTGGGCAACTCGTCTGCTGTACAATACAGTCTAGGAGAGACCTATTTAAAGGTCCAGACGTATGAAGGAGACACGCTTAGCAGTTTAGCTTACTATTTAAATCAACTACCTAAGGGAAGAAGCGGGCGATTTAAGGCCAAGTCTATAAGGGCGGGTTCGGTGCGTATCGATTATAGCGAAGCGTTTAAGGGTGATGCCCACGAATTTCAGTTGCAAGATATCACCTTGGTAAATATTGTGGCTTCTAAGGATCAGATTGCCGGTCGTCTGCAGTTTGACGGAGTTTATCTCAAAAACGGCAAGGTGATTGAGCCTAGACTTACAGCCAATGCAACGGTTGATACTCAAGAAAACACCTTGGTGGTGAGTGAACTCAACCTGCGCACCGAAACGGATGCAATAGCCCTTTCTTATCTCAATTACGACAGGGATTCGAAGCGATTGGAGGCCTTAATTAAAGAGTCATTTGTGAGTGGAAACCGTTTAGAATCAATCGGTTTAAAAGGCTTTGGAAACCGTGCGCTATACTTTGAAGGAAGCTTGTCTGGTGATGGCGATAAGCTCTTTGCCAATAAGTTAAGCGTGCAGTGGGGAAATAGCTCGGGTTTAATTGGAGGATTTGTAGGGCTAGACGAAGCATCACAGTCGTATGAAATGCAATTTTCAGACATTCAAGCTCAATGGGCTGATCTCAGCTGGCTGACCAAAACGCTTAACTCGCAGTCTGATTTTCAACCACTATTGAGTCCTCGAACGGCTATCACAGGTTCGCTAAGCCTCTCAAGAAAGCCCGATGCGCTTTCGGTTTCTTCATCCTTAGTTATTGGAGACTCAAGTCTTGAGGCTTCGTTTAATCGTATGGGGCAGCAAGAGTTTCTGCAACTAGATGTTCAGTCTTTTCCTATCAAATGGCTGTTGAAAGGGGCAACCCAAAGACTTTCTGCCTCTGTTGAGGCTAATCGCAAAAAGGGTTATCAGTTTGAGCTCAATGCGAATATCCGCCGAATTGATTTTGACCAAGGTCCAAGTCTAGAACGCATAAAATGGGAAGCTCTGCCCATTGACTCTGGCTATACTATGGCCATTTCAAGTGAAGTGCCTGGGCAATCATTTGAGGCCCTATTTGACTATGAAAAAGTCAAAGACCGTTATTCGATTGAAGGTAAGGTTGATGTAAATCGGTTAAACGCCCTAATGAGCACCCCTGATTTTGAAGCCCTGCCCTTCAGTACTTCGGCCTCATTTTCGCTTTGGGGGAGTTCATTAAGCGACATACAAGGTCAGCTAAACTTAGACGCTTTGCGTTTCTATCCGCTTAACCGCGCTATCGTAGAAGTCGGATCAGTGCGTATGAGTCATACCGCACTGGGTCGAACAGAGCGGCAATTCATAGTGGTTTCAGAAGACTTTGTCAATCTTCAGGCATCTGGAAATTACCATCTCTTTGATTGGCAGCAAGCCGTTAGTCAATTAAAATTTCCCCAAACACTGCAATTGGATGCCGATATTCAAACCGGAGATAGGTGGGTTGAATTGATCGAGGGCTCTACGGTTTTACCTGAGGTGAGTGGTTACTTGCGTTATACTGATGGAAAATTGAAGTCAGACATTAAACTCTCTCAATTTAGTTACGATGTCTTCGACATGAAGCAACTTCGCGCTTTCAGTAACCCTTCAGGAGGCTTTGTTTTAGAGGCCGAGTCGCTGCTTAGCCCTTATTTTTCGTTGGCCTCAGTCCATGCCACTATTAAGGGAAATCGGTTAGAATTAGAGGCCTCCACTACCGGAGCAAAAGCCGATCGATTTTTAGTGAATTCAAGTTGGAATCGCCTCTCTGATGATCAACTGCTCATAGCCATTGATCCGTCGCGCTTCACACTTAAGCAGTACCAGTGGGCTATAGAGAAGCGGGCGGAGTTTATCGTTGATTTTAACAGCCAAAGTGTATCCCTCGACCGCCTCGATCTAAAGACCCTCGATAACGGCTATCTTTCAATATACGGAGGCTACAATGGCAATGACAATTACGCAATTAGCCTTGAGCTTGAAAATGCGCCCATTGAGACCATTACTCCCGAGATCAAGAACCTATCACTCAAAGGAAACGCCACAGGACTACTTCAATTTAAGAAACAGGGCAAAAGGTACGAGCCCAGATTCAACTTGAGTGTAGAAGATTTATTGGTGAACAATAAGTTTGTGGGCTTCTTTAACGGAGTGGTTTTGGGTAGTGCTAATGCCGATATTTTTACACTGCAGGCTGATGTGCTTAATTCAGGTCGTGCCGCTCTCGAGCTCTCTGGAATTCTCAACCAAACCGAAAACGGCTCTTTTGATTTGGATATAGATGCGCGACTTGCTCAGTTTGATATTTCTCCTTTTTCTGAATTAGGAACAACCACATTTTCGAACCTAAGAGGGCTTGCAAGTGGATCTATCAGTCTGGTAAACACCTTAGAGCAGCCTGAGTTAGTGGGCACACTTAATCTAGAAGATGCCGGACTGAGCTTTCCCTACCTAGGTGTAGATTTTAAGATTGCCAATTCACCCCAAATTCGCTTGAACGGCACTGATTTTTACTTCGACCATTTCAAGCTAGTGGATACCGAATTTGATACCGCTACTGAAATAGATGGATTCATTTACCATCAAGGACTTAAAAATTTTCAGTTTGACTTAAACGTCAAAACCTTAAGCGAGGCTTCGCTTGTTTTAAAAACGCGACAACGTGAAGATGCCTTGTATTACGGAACCGGTTTTGTGTCAGGAGTGGGTTCAGTGAAAGGAAATCCTCAAAACACGATCATCACTGTAGATGCGGAAACGAAACAAGGAAGCAGTTTGTTTATTCCTTTAATCTCTGAAACGGTAGATTTCAGTGATGATTTAGTGCAATTCACTAACAGCATACCCACTTCAGAAGCGCGGGTTTTAAACCCTATTGAGACCCAAAAGGGCGTGAGTTTAGACTTTAATCTTAGGGTGACTCCAGAGGCCTTGGTTGAGGTGATTGTTGATCCGATTTCGGGTTCTCGACTAAGAGGACGGGGTGCAGGATTGTTTCGGTTTCAGATTGCTCCGGCTGAAGAGTTTTCGATTTTTGGCGAGTACACGGTTGCTTCAGGTGCGTTCGACTACCGATTTGGCGGTATCATCGATAAAGGGTTTGAACTTGCTCCCGGAGGCATGATCACTTGGAACGGTGATCCCTATGATGCCGATATCAATTTAGAAGCGGTATATACCCTCAGTGCAAATCCAGCTCCGCTGCTAGACTCGAGCTCATTTCCAAGACCTATTCAAACCGACGTGCTCATACAATTGGGCGGAAAACTACTGAACCCTGTAATTGATTTTTCGCTGCGTTTTCCAACCCTGAATTCAGTGGTTCGAAGCGAAATCGAATACCGATTGCAAGACCGATCAACCCTGGAGCGAAACGTATTCTTTTTGCTCGCCCAGGGTAATTTTGTGAACGAGCAAATGGGGCTTTCACAGCAGGCCTTAACCGGTAATTTGTTGCAGTCAGCCTCGGGCCTGCTCGAAGAAGTGCTCGGAGCATCTGAGGTAGTCGATCTGGGATTGTCGTACGAGCAGGGGTATCGCAATCCGAATGCCAACGTAGCCATTGAAGATCGCATTGGTGTTACGGTGAGCACTCAGCTCGGCAATCGCTTACTCTTTAACGGAAAGCTCGGGGTTCCGGTAGGCCGCGTTACCGAAACCGTTGTTGCAGGAGACGTAGAGCTTCAACTCATCCTCAATGAAGAAGGTACCTTAAGCGCCAAAATATTCAACAGAGAAAATACCTTGAGTCAGTTTCTGGCCAGTATTCCAGGATACACACAAGGATTGGGTCTGAGTTATCAAGTAGACTTTAATAACTTCAAAGAATTAGTGCGAAGGGTATTAAAATCATCAAATACTACCGAAGAATAAACTCTATTTATTAGATTTGGCGCGTTAAGCTTATGAATCAATCAATCAAACGAGTTGGAGTGCTCACCTCTGGGGGTGACTCTCCCGGAATGAATGCAGCCATTCGCTCTGTGGTGCGCGCAAGCATGTACCATGGCTTGGAGTGTACCGCTATATACAGAGGTTATCAGGGCCTCATAGAAGGTGACTTTGAAGACTTTACGGCTAGAAGCGTAAACAATATTGTTAATAAGGGCGGAACGATTTTAAAATCAGCTCGTTGCGAAGCTTTTCGCACCCCCGAGGGCAGGGCTACCGCCTATGAACAGCTTAAAAAAGGAGCTATTGACGCCCTCGTAGTTATTGGAGGTAACGGCTCAATGACCGGGGCGCTCAAATTGAATCAAGAGTTCGGAATCGCGGTAATGGGAATACCAGGAACTATTGACAACGACATTTTAGGAACCGCTTACACTATAGGTTTCGATACAGCTATCAATACGGTGGTTGAGGCCATTGACAAAATTCGAGACACTGCCAGCTCGCACAATCGACTCTTTTTTGTTGAGGTCATGGGCAGAGATGTCGGACTGGTTGCCTTGAACAGCGGAGTAGGAGCCGGGGCAGAAGAGATTCTGATACCCGAACAAAATTTAGGACTAGACCGCTTGCTAGAATCGCTAAAGCGCAGCAAGGCCTCGGGTAAATCTTCGAGTATAGTCGTAGTCGCCGAAGGAGATAAAACGGGTAAAAACGTCTTTGAACTCAAAGAATACGTTGAGAAACACCTACCTATTTACGACGTGCGCGTATCGGTCTTAGGGCACATGCAGCGCGGGGGAAGCCCAACCTGCTTCGATCGTGTTTTAGCAAGCAGAATGGGAGTGAAGGCGGTAGAATCATTAATTGAAGGGCATTCAAATTATATGGTGGGTATAGAGTCAAACAAAATGATTTTAACCCCTATTGAAAAGGCCATCAGCGGGCTAAGCGAAATCGACGAGGAGTTGATTCGCGTTTCAGATATTATGAGTATTTAATCACTAATCAATTATACTAAATATGCAAACTTTGAAGATTGGAATAAACGGATTTGGAAGAATAGGTAGAATGGTTTTCAGAGCTGCTGCCAAACGCCAAGACGTTGAGGTGGTCGCCATTAACGACCTTTTGGATATCGATCACCTGGTATACTTATTAAAATACGATTCGGTGCACGGAAACTTCGATGGAACGGTTGAAATTCAGGGCGATAACATTGTGGTCAATGGAAAAACCGTTCGAATCACTGCTGAACGCGATCCAAAGGCCCTTAAGTGGGACGCTGTAGGAGCGAGTATAGTGGCTGAGTGCACGGGTATCTTCACTACCAAAGAAATGGCCCAATCTCATATTGATGGCGGAGCGAAGAAGGTAGTTATTTCAGCTCCTTCTGCTGATGCCCCCATGTTTGTAATGGGAGTGAACCACAACGAGGTTAAGTCTTCAGATACGATTGTAAGTAATGCTTCATGTACCACCAACTGCTTGGCTCCCCTGGCCAAGGTGTTACACGATAACTTTGGAATAGAAGAGGCTTTAATGACTACTGTGCACGCTACAACGGCTACACAAATGACCGTAGACGGTCCGTCTAGAAAAGACTACAGAGGTGGACGTTCGGCTCTTCTCAATATCATTCCGGCATCTACAGGTGCTGCTAAAGCGGTGACTAAAGTTATTCCTTCATTGCAAGGAAAAATTACCGGAATGGCCTTTAGAGTGCCCAATGCTGATGTATCAGTGGTTGATTTGACCGTAAAACTTCAAAAAGCGACGTCTTATCAGGGTATCAAAGATGCCATGAAGGCTGCATCTGAAGGGGAGCTTAAGGGTATCTTAGGTTATACAGAAGACGCGGTGGTTTCTCAAGACTTTATTGGTGATGCCCGCACTTCGATCTTTGATGCTGAAGCCGGAATTGAACTCAACTCGACCTTCTTTAAAGTGGTTTCTTGGTACGATAACGAGGCTGGATATTCGAACAAACTGATTGACCTAGCGCTACATGTAGCCTCGGTATAAACCCAATTGGCACATGATCCTTATCGTTGATAGTGGGGCTACCAAATCAGATTGGATAGCTCTTAACCCTGATGGCTCAGAATTTTTTGCGACACAGACCTTGGGCCTTTCGCCTGAGGTGCTTACCCAGCAGGTGATTGAAGACCGTTTGGCGAATAACTTCGAGATTTCCAAACACCGACAAAAAGTTACTGAACTTCATTTTTATGGGGCCGGATGCGGTACAGACCGCATGAAGCGCTTCTTGACGAACATTTTCAAGAACTTCTTTCCTAAAGCAAAGGTAGACGTCAAAGAAGATACCTATGCGGCCATTTACGCGACCACTGAAATAGGCAAGCAGGGAATCGTCTGTATTTTGGGAACAGGCTCGAATTGTTCGTATTACGACGGCCATCAACCTTTTCAAAAGGTGACCTCTCTGGGGTATATTTTAATGGATGATGCCAGCGGTAACTATTTTGGTCGCAAGCTGCTTCGCGATCTCTATTTTCACAAGATTCCCCAAGATTTGGCCATTCGATTTTCCAAGGAATACGATCTTGAAGCCGACACGATAAAAGAACACCTATACAAACAGCCTAATCCGAACACCTATTTAGCCACCTTCGCTCGTTTTATTATTGAAAACAAAGAGCACAGTTATTGCAAAGGGGTAATCATGAAAGGGCTGCAGCAGTTCGTCAACAACTACATCATGCAATTTGAGCTAGCCACCAAGGTGCCCTGTCATTTCGTGGGTAGCATTGCTTATTTCTTAAAAGACGAGCTCGAACAGGTGCTGCACAATAACGATTTAGTTATGGGTAATGTGCTACGCAGGCCGATAGAAGGTTTGGTGCAGTTTCACAAGAACACCCTCTAAGATAATCAACTAGCCGGCTGATCGCGTATGGCGATCACCGATATTTCAATATGAGCCCCTGCCGGAAGTGCCGTCACCGCTACGGTTTCTCTGGCAGGTGCAATTACCTCGGCAAAAAAGTCTTTATACACCTCGTTTACCAGGCTGAAGTCATTCATGTCGGTTAAAAAAATAGTCGATTTTACTACATCGTTTAAACCGAAACCGGCAGCCTCTAAGATCTGCCCAATATTGTCTAAACAGCGCCGCGTTTCTTCTTTTCTACCCGTAGTTATGAGCTTTCCGGTTTCGGGGTCAATGGGAATCTGACCGGAAACAAAAAGGGTATTGTGGGCTAGAATGGCCTGATTATAGGGACCTATCGCTTCAGGGGCATTTTTGCTGTGGATGGCTTTTTTAGTCATGAGTATATATTTTAAATCAGACTTAACGAACAATGTTGCGTTGACTGCGACTTTCCCATTTGAGATCAGAAAGCATGCTGCTTTTTATTCCTATGAAAAAGTCCCAGCGGGCATTTCTGCCGAAAGGCACCCAATTAAATCGAAGATCGAAACTCTTGAGATCGCGTTTGAATCCAATTTGAGTTAGGTTAAAGCCCTTGTTTTTAAAGTCATACCCTGAAGATACGCGAATCTTCCACGCGGGCGTGAGATCGACATTTCCAGAAAACATGAGCGAAGCGCTAGTGATTTCACGCTCGTCTTGAAGATTAGAATAACTGCTGTTAAATTGTAAATTCAGGTTCCAGGGTATTCTATTGTAATAGAATTTGTCGGATGGCTCTTCTGACTCTTCGCCTTGAGTTTTTTCTCCGTTTCGCTCATTTTCACCTGGAAAATCATCGGTGAGCCCGAACCCAAAAAGGTCGTTATCTGCTCCTCCTGATTGGGTACGGTATTGGTCGTCGTAGTTCTGACTTTGCCTTTGCCCATTTCCTTGTTGCTGTTCATCACGTTTGGGCTTAAACGTGTCGTTTGATAAGGCGTAGCTGAAATTAAGACTCGCCCTAGTGAGTTTGGCGATCTTTCCGCTTTGAGCCAGGTGAAAGGTGTTAATTCGAGTGCCATCAGCGGTTGTGACATACGGATCAAGCGTTCCGTTCATGTTCACCTGCATTTCTTTATTAAAGAGGGCCGTAGCAGCGTTAAAACTAACAGGACTCAACCTCAATGAATCGGCTTCTAGATTATAGGCGCTTGAGAAATTGAGGTTACTCAAAATGGGTATTTTTCGGGATTCGGTTTTAGTAGAATCTTTGGGTGCCATCTTGGCCTCCAAGGTGTTTTGTAAACCGAAAGAAAGACTGTTAGATCTTCCTAAACTCGGTGATCCGTTAAGGGTACCCTCAAATCTTGAATAGCTTACCTCTTCTCCATCTAAATTGGTATAGCTGTCGTAATAGCGCTCAAAAGAAGGTCCGTAGCCCCATCCGACAGAGGGTCGGGCCACGTGCCGAATGGCTTGTAATTTCTTGCCTTCTTTGAAGGTGTAGGTTCCGTATACAGTCGTACCCACTGAGCTCGAAAGGCCGTATCGATTAAAGCGATCGAAGCCTCTCACCGTGTCAAGAACTGCTTCTCTGCTGATATCGGCAGTAGGGTCTTGCCCACGCGTGAAGGTCTCAAACGTCCATAAGTCTTCATAGTCGCCTCCGACCGAAACACTTAAAAATTTAGCCACCTTAAAGTTGGTGCTAAGCGGTATAGAGTGCCTTGCCCCAATCTTGGCATCGTCAAACATACGCGCCGTTAAAAAGAGTGAATCGGTTGTGCGTATGCGATTTTCAAATCGGGAGGTGTATTGAAGGTTGATGTTTTGAATGAGTCCTTTCTTGATGCCTTCGCGTTTGGCGAACGGAAAGATACGCTCCATATTCACCTGCGCGGTAGGCAGCGTAAGGTTGATCTCTTCGGTATTGGTGTTCTGGTTGTGCGTGGCACTTAGGTTAAGATTCACCGACGGATAGGCCGGAAAGGTCTTGGAGTAGGTGATCGAAGAGGAGAGGTTGTTGTTTTGGGTAAGGGCTAGGTTTTGCTGGTTGGCAGAGTTTCTAAAATACTTACTACTACCCAGGTTTACCGAGGCCGCAAAGCGCGAATTGGGACTCGCTTTTGGATCTTGAGTGTGAGAGATCTGCAGGTTGAATATGCTGTTTCTGCTGTAGTCTGCAAACCCTTTTTGCGAATTGATTAGGTTTTCAAACCGAAGGTTCACATTGCCTCTATAGTTGTAGCGTTTGGTGTATACCGATTGGGCTCTGAATCCGTAGCTTCCGTTGGTGAAATAGTCTCCTGTTAAGTTCAGGTCGACATAGTCGTTAATCGGAAAGTAGTATCCTCCGTGTTGCAGCGAATAGCCCCGTTGTGGATCGTTAGTGAAGGTCGGAAAAATCAGACCTCCAGATCTACCGCTGCTAGGCGGAAAGATGGCAAAGGGTAGCGCAATAGGGGTAGGAACGTCAACTAGGTACATATTTGAAAAGCCCGCAATGATGCGTTTGCCCGGAATAAACTTGGCCTTGCGCACCTTGATGTAGTAATCTGGATCGATAGAGTCGCTTGCGGTGGTCAGCTTTCCTTGGGCAAAATAGAATACCGAGTCGTTTTCTTTTTTGGTCTTTTCGGTGACCACCTTCATGGTTT
>JAURPW010000015.1:0-5375 GCA_030836435.1 Flavobacteriaceae bacterium | reverse complement strand
GTCATACCCTCGATCTCGTCTATACCCTTAAGCGCGGTTAATTCTGGCATGATTAGCTCTAGCAGTTTGGTCTTCTCTAATAGGCCGAGACCGATTGAGGGTTTATCGGTTAATAGTATCTTATTCAACTCGACAACAATACGCTCCTTGGAAACGATTTCAAGTCGTTCTTTTTGAGCAGCAATTGCTTCTAAGGTGTGCGGGTGAATGTTAAAGTTGAGTTGTGCGGCGAATCGAATCGCTCTGAGCATTCGGAGCGGATCGTCACTGAAGGTAATCTCCGGTTCTAGAGGCGTAATGATGAGACCCTCTAACAGGTGTTTTTGTCCTTCGAACGGATCGATGAATTCCCCAAAGCGATCGGCATTCAAGCATAGCGCCATAGCGTTAATGGTGAAATCTCTGCGATTTTGATCATCCTCTAAAGTGCCACTAGTAACATAGGGTTTGCGCGAGGATGAGGTATAACTCTCTTTTCGCGCCCCCACAAACTCGATTTCTAGCTCATCGTACTTGAGCATGGCTGTACCAAAGTTTTTAAAGACAGAGACTTTTGGAGTACCTTCAAGAGATTGACTCAGCGATTCTGCCAACTCAATGGCGTTTCCGAGAGTAACGATGTCAATGTCGTACTTGAAGGTTCTTTTAAGCAGATAGTCACGAACATAGCCACCTATAACATAGCATTCAAGCCCTAGGTCGTCGGCTATTTTTCCGATTTTTTTGAATATAGAATGTTGAAGTGCTTCTTCGAGCATGCTCAGTTCAATTGACAGGGGTAAGGGGTTCAAATAGCGATTAAACCTGCTGTAAAGGTAGTATTTTAAACCTTTTTAGACAGAGACGCCGTAGGTTCTTAGCGCATCATTCAGAGAGGTTTTTTTATCGGTGCTCTCTTTGCGTTCTCCTATAATGAGCGCACAAGAAACGCCGAATGTTCCCGCCTTGAACTCTTTGCTATAGGTTCCTGGAATAACCACTTTTCGGGCAGGAATTTCCCCTTGGTAAAATACAGGTTCTTCTTGGGTTACATCGATTATTTTGGTCGATGCGGTCAGAACTACATTCGCTCCTAAAACCGCTTCTTTTCCGACTCTTACACCCTCTACTACAATACTCCTTGATCCAATGAACGCATTGTCTTCAATGATTACTGGGGTGGCCTGCAGGGGTTCAAGTACGCCGCCGATGCCCACTCCTCCAGATAGGTGAACGTTTTTACCTATTTGAGCACAGCTTCCTACTGTGGCCCATGTATCGACCATTGTGCCTTCATCGACATAGGCCCCAATATTGACATAGCTTGGCATCAGAATGGTCCCACTAGAAACATAGGCTCCGTACCTAACCACTGCGTTGGGAACCACACGCACCCCTTTTTGGGCAAAATCGCGTTTTAGTGGAATTTTGTCGTGGTATTCGAAAATTCCTGCCTCAAGGGTCTGCATTTGTTGAATAGGAAAGTACAGCACTACCGCTTTTTTAACCCATTCGTTGGCCGTCCATAGACCAGTTTCGTCAGCAGAAGCACAACGAAGAGCGCCGGTATCTAGAAGTTCGATCACAGAGCGAATGGCGTCTTTATATGCCTGTTCGTTTAATAATTCACGGTTGTCCCAAGCGGCTTCGATAAGGTTTCTCAAGTCGTGCATAAGTGCTCTTTTTTTGCAAAGATACAGTGAGTGCCCAGTTTGGGACTGTTCAAATTGAGCTATTTTTGTGGAAAATCTGAGATCGTGCAGCGAGTGGTTGGGCTTGATATTGGAACAAAACGCACAGGGATCGCCTTGGGCTATCCGTCTATTGGAATAGCTTCAGGCTTTACGGCAGTGGCTTCAAATCAGCTCTTAGAAACACTCAAACGCCTACACCAAGAAGATCCATTTGCGCTTGTGGTCATCGGTAAGCCACTTCAAATGAGCGGGGAGGCTTCAGAATCTGCGCCCTTCATCGAGAAGAAGGCTAGAGCGATACAAAGTGAATTGAAGCTTCCGGTGCAGTGGCAAGATGAGCGCTTCACTTCAAAAATGGCCTCACAAGCACTGGTTGCTATGAATGCCAAAAAGTCTATTCGTCAGAGTCGAGCAGTTATTGACGAGGTCAGCGCGACGCTTATACTTCAATCTTTTTTTGATAAAGTCATATGATTTTACCCATTGTAGCTTACGGTGATCCTGTATTAAAAAAGAGGGCTTTAACTATAGACGCTGCCTACGAAGGGCTCGAAACCCTCATTGAATCTATGTGGGAAACCATGTATCACGCCCACGGTGTGGGCCTTGCGGCACCTCAAATCGGTAAATCTATACGTCTGTTCGTTATTGACGGAAGCCCGTTTGCAGATGATGAAGAGGCAAGCCCTGCAGATCACGTAGTCTTGAAGACGTTTAAGAAGGTGTTCATCAATGCCGAGATTATCTCAGAAGAGGGAGATGAATTCACTTTTGCAGAGGGTTGTCTGAGTATTCCCGACGTTAGAGAAGAAGTTACCCGCCCTTCAGTGCTGCGCTTGCGCTATCAAGACGAGCAATTTAACTGGCATGAAGAAGAATATAGTGGGCTGGCGGCGCGCATCATTCAGCACGAGTACGACCACATCGAGGGTGTATTATTTACAGATAGACTCTCACCACTGAAGAAAAGATTGATTAAAGGCCGACTAGAGAAAATCAGTAGGGGCCAGGTTGAAGCAGATTACCGCATGAAATTTTATACCGCAAAAATCAGAAGAAAATGAGTAAAGATTTAGAAACCATTATTTCTATCGCCGGTTATCCGGGCTTATATAAACTGCTCGCACAGACCAAAGGGGGGTTTGTGGCCGAGTCATTAATTGACCAAAAGCGCGTAACCGTTCCGCTGCGTGCCAAAGTGAGCATGTTGAGCGAGATTGCGGTCTATACCCTTGAAAAGGAGCTGCCTTTGAAAGAAGTCTTTAGTTTGATCTCAGCTAAAGAATCTGGAAAGCCGGCTGCAGTGTCTCCGAAAGCCGATAAAATAGACTTAGAAGCCTATTTCTTTGAGGTTCTGCCTTCGTACGACGAAGAAAGGGTCTATGCCAGCGATATCAAAAAGATCATAAGCTGGTACAACCTGCTTTCTCAACGGGGTTTACTCTCTTCTGAAACTGAAGCAGATCAGACTGGAAACGACTAAAAGTCGAAAAACAGGGCGTTAGCCGCCGACTGTTTTGCTCCATACCAAAATCCTCTAAACACAGGGTTGTCTACAAAGTAGATGATCCTTCCTCTGCCTATACGTTCAGCCCCTAGTACCAGTGAGTACTGAAGTAATTCTTCGGTACGAGCCCCAGCGAATCCAGAGGTCGGACTTCCGTTTGACTCAATGGCAAAGACGGTCCCGCGATCGAGTTTTTCAAAATAATGCTCACTCAATTTCAAGGTGAAATAGTTTGAGTCGTATCCGAAGGCTAATGGATGCGTATGGTCTACCGCAGTTTCGAAAATAGCTCCAGTAATGCGATCAGAAATAGCCGAACGCTCTTGGAGTGCATACGAGTGATCTCCGACTTTAGGGTCAGCTTGATTGCGGTTTTTAGCTTTTAGAGCCGACTCGTCCCATCTGCTCAACGTATTTAATGCTCCCGATTGTGCAATGAGTCGCCCTCCTTGCTTTACCCAAGCCTTTAACTGCTCCATTTCACTGCTATTCCAGTTAGAGTAGCGTCCATCGGGCATAATAAGAACATCGTAGTCGTGAAGATCGACTTGTCTAAAATAATCGTGGTCTATAGTCGTTACTGCTAAGTCTAGGTCTTGCTCCAAGAAATACCACCACTCGCCAAAGTTGTAAGACGAAACGCCTTTGCCTTTAAGCAGACCAACTTTTGGAATCGTGGTTAGACGCACCGAAGAAGAGCCGAAATCTTTTCCTTGCTCAACAAAGCCTGTGCTCACCTCGCTAAACTGACTGTGAAACTTTTCGGTGCACGCTTGCATCCATTCGTCTAGCTGCGGATTTTCTTTCACCAGCAAAATCGATGACCCTGCCTTAAAACTCTTAGTGTCTACTTGAAAATTCTCATAAGCCGTTCGCAGCCGTGCACCTTGTGAAAGCAGAAAGCTCAGTGCTCTTTGGTCTTCAAAACTCTCGTAATTCATAACGTAGGCGAAGGCCTCTTTGTTAAAAATGGGTTTTTGAACCGCAGCAGCCGTGTAGGCTTCTCCTTGTAACTCTTTTTCGACGAGTAGGGCATCTAGGTCATACGCATAGGGTAGCGACCATGAGGTGATGTCGTAAGTTACCGAGTCATTCAGCTTTGCGCTAGGATCGAATAACACTTTAGCTAGTGTTCCTTTAAACTGATTGGTAGAGATTAGCAAGTGATTTTTTCCGATGCGTGCTCTTTTTTGGGTAGCGGTTTGGTAGTCAAAGCCGGTGACTAATGCCTCTTTTGCTGAGCTGTATGTGATCTGGTGTCGATCTAGAAGTTCGGTGAGTTGGCGAAGATTTGCTGCTTTACCAGATAACACATAGGTTTGCGCCCCTTCTTTGGGGGCATCGAAGTAGCGTTGGGCATTTGTAAGTAGTTCTTGTTTGTTGAGGTAAGCCATTTCTACAGTTGATAGACCCGTAGTGACATGGTGATCGATGCGGTCTTTTAGGGTAACGGGGTCTCCGTCACGGTTTAGAATGGATAGACCGGCGCGTCCGCCTCCTCCTTGCTCGTAGGTCATACCGATTGCTCCATTAAATGTGGGATACGAATCGCCATAACTGGGGTATAACAAGTCAAAGCGCTCTTTGGTGAAATACATCCAGGCGTTTTCGTCGAAGTACTTGGCATGGTTTTTTCCCAATTGGGTTTGAAAATCGCGCTGAAACTGAGTGACCTGCTCGTGTATGGGCTCAGCGGCGGGCGCGAAGTAGTACGGACTGTCTACTCCTTGCTCGTGAAAGTCAACATGTATGTGTGGCAACCATTGATTGTATAAGTTCAATCGGGCCTTGCTCTCTGTTTGTGTCGTCCACACCCAATCGCGATTAAGATCAAAGACATAGTGATTGGTTCTTCCAGAATGCCAAGGTTCGAAGTGCTCGGCGCTGTTGGGATCAGGTTGTGGATGTGCATTTTTTACTTGGTTATACCAGTTGACGTAGCGCTCGCGTCCGTCGGGATTAATGCAGGGATCAATAATTACCAAGGTGTTTTCAAGCCATGCCGATCGTGAGCTAAGTAGTTCGTATGCTGTTTGCATGGCTGCTTCGGTACTCACACTTTCATTCCCGTGCACATTGTAACTCAGCCAAACAATAGCCACTGAAGAATCGCTGTTTTCTCCTTTTAAGCCGGAGAGGTGACCAGAGCGCACCGCATCTAGTTTCGCTATGGTTTCAGCAGAACCTATATAGGC